>JAQZBT010000007.1 GCA_029237755.1 Candidatus Saccharimonadota bacterium | reverse complement strand
TGGGAAGAGGTCAACGTTATCACCCGCGGCGCCAACCTCGGCTGGCCCTGCTGGGAGTCCACCGAGCAGCAAAACGGCACCGGTGTAGCCGGTATCGGCAAGTACAAAGACCTGCCCTTCTGCCAGAACCTGTACCAGAACCCTCCGGCCAATCTGAAGTTCCCGATCGTATCCTACCCCCACCCGCCCTCGAGCGCGGTGATCGGTGGTGTCTTCTATAACGGCAACAACTACCCGGCTGCCTACAAGGGCCGCTACTTCTACGGCGACTACGCCAAGGACCAGATCTACAACCTCCAGCTCGATGCTGCCAACAACCTGGTGCCCAACTCCAACCAGACCTTCGCCTCCAACGCCGGTGGTCCCGTCAACTTCTTCACCGGTCCGGACGGCGACATCTACTACCTGGCTATCAACAAGGGCTCTATCTACCACCTCACTTACACCGCCGGCAACCAGGCGCCCAACGCCCAGATGGCTGCCGACAAGACCTTCGGCCCGGCTCCTTTGGCCGTCAACTTCACCTCGAGCGGCTCGTCCGACCCCGAAGGTGACGCCCTGGCCTACCGCTGGGACTTCGGTGACGGCAGCCCCGCCGCCACGGTTGCAAACCCCGCCCATACCTTCGCCCAAAACGGCACCTATACCGTTACACTGACGGTCACCGACATCTACAACAACGCCTCGAGCAAGACCATGGACATCCACGTCGGTCAGACTGCTCCCACGGTGACTATCAACACGCCCGCCGAATCGACCGTCGCCAACCCGGAGCAGATCATCAGCTACTCCGGCTCGGCCACCGATGTCCAGGACGGCACACTGCCGGCCAGTGCTCTGAAGTGGAACATCGCCCTGCACCACTGCCCGCTCGACTCCTGCCACGTGCACAACGTGCTCGACACCGTCGGCGCCGGCGGCCAGTTTGAGTTCCCGCACCACGACGGCCCCTGGTACATCCAGATCACCCTGTCTGCGACCAACTCTGTCGGACTCACCAGCACCAAGTCCGTCACGGTCTACCCGGCCGGTCAGGCGATCACTCACGCCCTGCAGTTTGACGGTGTCAACGACTACGCTATTGCCGCTGCCCCGGCCGACTTCCGCCTGCAGCAGTTCACTGCCGAGGCTATGATCAAGGGTCTCACCACCGACGACTGGGGTTCCGAGATCGTCTCCATGGGCAACAACTGGATCGTGCGTCTCAAGGGTGACGGCAACCTGCAGTTCTCCTTCGCTTCCGGTCCGGCCTGGAACGTCCTCGAGACTACCGACGTCAACGCCAAGGACGGCCTGTGGCACCATGTCGCAGCTACCCGTACCGCCAGCGCCATGAAGCTCTATGTCGACGGCGTGCTCAAGGCCCAGGTCGCCAACGCCAACGCCATTACCTATAACTACGGCGGCAACTTCATCGTCGGCCGCCACGGTGACGGTGATGACCACTTCAACTTCAACGGCGGCATCGACGAGATCCGTGTCTGGTCTATCCCGCGCACCGACGCCGAGATTGCCCAGTACGACTCGACCACCCTTCCGGCCGGACAGGGCAGCCTGGTTGGTTACTGGAAGGCCGACGCTGGCAACGGCCTCACGGCCGCCGACACCGGCGCGACCGGTGCTCACAACCTGACGCTCGTTAACGGTACAGGCTGGACGGCCGGCGCTCCGCTCTCCGACCCGACCACTCCTCCGCCTCCTCCTCCCGCACCTACCACCAAGCCCATCACTCAGATCGCCGACACCTTCACCGGCACCGCTGTTGATGCCGTCAAGTGGGCCGCCTACGGCCCCGCCGGCAGCGTCGCCCAAAACGGCACGCTCCAGATCACGCCTCCGACCAACGCTACCGGCTACTACGGCGTAGTCTCCAAGGAGAAGTACGAGCTCAAGAGCAACGCGATCTTCCTCGAAGTCCCGCAGACTACCAGTGCCACCACCCCAGCCGCTGAGACCCAGCTGATCCTGGAGGCCGATGCCAACAACTCCATCGTTATGGGCTTCACCGGTGGTTCGCTGCACCTGCGCCACAAGGTCGCCGGCGCCAACTCCGACACCTTCGTGCCTTACTCTGCCACTGCTATGCGCTGGTGGCGCATCGCCGAGGCCGCTGGTTCCATCACCCTGCAGACCTCTCCGGACGGCACCACCTGGACCACCCGCCGCACCCTGACCAAGGCCTTTGACCTGTCGCAGCTCAAGGTCGTCCTGCAGTCCGGCGCCTACGCTCCGTCCGCTGCCCCGGGTGCCGCTCGGTTCGACAACCTCAACACCGCCGCCACCACTCCGCCTCCCGCTACCACCAACAGCGCCCTGCGCTTCAACGGCACCGCGACCGGATCGGCCGCTGTCGCCACCACGGCCTACAACACCCAGGCCTTCACTGCCGAAACTTGGGTCAAGGCCGAAGCCACCGGCATCTATGGCGGCGAGATTCTCTCCAACGGCAACAACTACGGCGTCCGCCTGCTGCCCGACGGCAACTTGCGGTTCTACGTCCACACCGGCAACTACGTCTGGAAGAACTACGAGACCACCGGCGTCAACCTCAAGGACAACGTCTGGCACCACGTCGCGGTCACCAAGAGCGCTACGACCGCCCAGATCTACATCGACGGCGTACTCAAACAGACCTTCTCCGCCCCCGAGGCCGTTGCCTACACCATCGGCAACAACCTGGTCATTGGCCGCCACGGCGATGGTGACAATAACTTCAATCTCACCGGTACTGTCGACGAGTTCCGTATTTGGAACACTGTCCGCACAGCCGCTCAGATTCAGGCCAGCCGCTCAGTTGAGTTGACCGCCCCCGTCACAGGCCTCGTCGGTTACTGGCAATTCAACGCCGGCACCGGCACCACCATCGCCGACGCCAGCGGTAACAACCGTCCGTTCACCGCCGCGGCTGGCACCAGCTGGGTCACCGGCTTCCCGCGTCAGTAAGCCATTTCCGACGCCTCCAATCTTGACGAAACCCTAAAAAACATGTAAAGTATTGCGAGCGAACTACCCCCGACTCTTTTCGAGGTAAGGACGAGCTCCAATGCGTAATTCCAAACTCAGGGCACTCTCTGCCCTCGGCCTGGCTGTTGTCTGGCTGATCGTGTCGGGTTGCGGCGGTTCACCGCCACTTAACTCCGACGTACCGACTACCGTTCCCCCGGTGTCTCCCTACTACATGGACCGGGACGGCGTCTATCAGCAACAGCTTGAGCAGTCGGCGTCACAGCAGGCTGACCCGGCCGATGCCGCAACGTTGCGGTCTCTGGCTGGTCTGTCCTGGGCCACCTGGTGGAATAACGAGTCCGACCTCGACACCGAGATCAAATCGTTACTCACCGAAGCCCACGCCGCCAACCAGCGGGCGCTGATAGTCGTCTACCGGATCCCGGACCGCGACTGCGGCAGCTACTCTGCCTCCGGCGCCTCCAAGGACGAGGCTGCCTATCTGGCAGAGTTGAGCCGTTTCGCCGCCATGGTGAAGACCACCGGCCAGCCGGTCGACGCGGTCTTTGAGCCCGACGCCATCGCCCACATGGGTGACTCCAGACACGCTGAGTGCCTGGCCCGCAACCCGCACCGGTTCGATATGGTGCGCAAAGCGGTCAGCATACTCAAGTCTGCACCCAGCATTCGGGTCCTCCTGGACGCCGGCAATGCTGATTGGCTACCACCCACCACGATGACCCCGGCGCTCATGCGCTCGGGACTCGACCTGGCGGACGGTATCGCCGTCAACGTTTCCAACTTCCAGTGGACCAACGCCAGCGTCAGCTACGCCCAGAAGATCATCGATGAGATGCCCGACAAGCTCATCATGATCGATACCAGCCGCAACGGTCTCGGTCCCTACCGGGACGGCGATGCGAACTGGGCCTGGTGCAACCCGCCCGACCGTGCTCTTGGCCCCCATACCGGGTCAGACACCGGGCACGAGAATGTGATTTACGCGAGGATAAAGTTAGTCGGTCAATCCGATGGTGAATGCGCCCGGGCGGCGCCACCCAGCGGAGATACCCGAGGCTACAAAGCGGGCGATTTCGTCCCTTTATATGCCTGGGAGATCGCGACCAATTCCAAGAAGTAACGTTCGCTTCCATACTTCTTGAAGGCCTCCGACAACGACGTCGGGGGCCTTTCGCGTTTTATGTGCAAAACAGGTTATGGTTATGTCATGACCCACGCCAGACCCAAACCCCGCAAAACCCAGTCCGCGGCCGCGGCCGTCATGGTGTTTGGGATATTGGCTTTGGCCTGTGTCCTGGCCTCCGGCGTGTGGTTGAACCGCACCGTGCAACAGCGCTCAGAAGGCCTCTATCTCCAACAGCATGGTCTCCTGGCCGTTGCTCAGATCGACAAGATCGAGGATCGGCGCGGGTGCAAATCGTGTACGGTCACAACTGCCTATTACCACTTCAGGGATTTGAGTGGCACCCGTATCGACGCCAGCTACGCCGACTTCCCAGAAGCCGAGCAGACAACTGATATCAAGCTCTACTACTTACCTGAAGACCCATCGCGGCAGATCCCTGTCGCAGCGATTCCGTCCTTCCCGGAAGTGTGGCTTCCACCGCTAGGCTTCCTCGTGGCAGCGGCGTTTTTTGCCGTCATGGGTCGCAACGCCTACCGCCGCGAATTCGCCCGTCGCCGCCACTAGCGCGCCTACCCAAAAAAGGTTATGGTTATACCATGACGCACCGTCAACTTGAACTCCAGGCCAACCAGATTCGCCAGGACATTATCGAGATGCTCGTCGAAGCGGGCAGCGGCCACTCCGCCGGTCCGCTCGACCTGGCCGACATTTTTACTGTTCTCTATTTCGAAATCATGAACCACCGGCCCAAGCAGCCCGACTGGGAAGACCGCGACCGCCTCTTCCTCAGTAACGGCCACTGCGTGCCGGTCCGTTACGCCACCATGGCTCGCGCCGGCTACTTCCCGGTCAAAGAGTTGGCGACCTTGCGCAAGTTTGGCTCGCGCCTCCAGGGTCACCCCGAACGCCTGCGCCTGCCCGGACTGGAATCAACCTCCGGCCCGCTCGGCTCAGGCCTCAGCCAGGCTGCCGGCCACGCGCTGGCGCTCAGGATGGACGGCAAGACCGCCCGCGTCTTCTGCGTCACAGGCGACGGCGAGCTCGACGAGGGCAACATCTGGGAAGGCATCATGTTTGCCGCCAAGAACAAACTCAACAACCTGACGGTCGTCGTTGACCGCAACAATATCCAGATCGACGGTCCCACCGAGCTCGTCATGCCCATGGGTGACTTGCGCCAGAAGTGGGCCGCTTTCGGCTGGCACGTCATCGAAGTCGACGGACACAACATCGATGCCCTCATTTCAGCCTTCAATCTTGCCAAAGCTGTCGTCGAGGCCCCGACCGTCATCATTGCCCACACCATCGCCGGCAAGGGCGTCGGCTACATGGAGTACGACTACCACTGGCATGGCAACCCGCCCGGCACCCTCGAACTGCCCGGCGACCCGCCCAAGGCCAAGCAGGCGCAGGTGGCTCTGCATGATCTGCGCACGTTGGGCGGCCGGATTAGGGGAGAGCACGAGTAGTGGACTTGAGCAACCGATTTGTAATCGATCCCAATGAACTTGCTGTTGCGGTAGTGGCATTTGTCGCCATCTCAGCGGGGCTGTTAGTTGCTTTTAGACTGCTGCGCCGTACTAAGACACCTGGAGCCAATAAGAAGTGATCGACCCTCAGCAGCACCTCAACCCCGACCTCACCAGCAAAGAGATCAAGCAGGAGCCGATCCGCTCCGGTTTCGGCCGCGGCCTCCTCGAAGCCGGCACCCGCGACAAGCAGATCGTGGCACTTTGCGCCGACCTCACCGAGTCGACCAAGATGGGGGAGTTTGCCAAGTCCTTCCCCGATCGTTTCGTCGAGATCGGCGTAGCCGAGCAGAACCTCGTCACCGTCGCCGCCGGCATGGCTCTGGCCGGCAAGATTCCCTTCGTCTCTTCCTACGCCGCCTTCTCGCCCGGCCGCAACTGGGAGCAGATCCGCACCACCATCTGCCTCAACGAAATCCCGGTTAAGATCGTCGGCTCCCATGCCGGTGTCAGTGTCGGTCCCGACGGCGCCACCCACCAGATGCTCGAAGACATCGCCCTCATGCGCGTACTGCCTCATATGACCGTTGTCGCCCCCGCTGACGCCATTGAAGCCGAGAAGGCCACCATTGCCCTCGCCAAAACCTCCACGCCCGCCTACATCCGCCTGGCGCGCGAGAAGTCTCCCGTCATCACGACCGAAAACTCACCATTCTCACTCTCCAAGGCGCAGGTGCTCCGCCTGGGCAAGCACGTCACCATCGTGGCCTGCGGCACCATGGTCTACCAGGCACTGATGGCCGCTGAAGAGCTGGCCAAACACAAGATCGAGGCCGAGGTAATCAACGCCGCTGTCATCAAACCGCTCGACTTCATCACCATCACCGCCTCCGTGCGCAAGACCGGTGCTGTCGTAACCGCCGAAGAGGGCCAGATCGCCGGGGGCCTGGGTGGCGCCGTAGCCGAGGCCCTGGCCGATTACCACCCGGCGCCTCTGCGCCGCGTTGGTATGCTCGACCGCTTCGGCGAGTCCGGCGAACCCAATGAGTTGCTCAAACACTTCGGCCTGACAGCGCCCCATATCGCCGAAGCCGCCCGCGAAGTTATAAAGCGCAAAAAGGACTAACTATGACCCGCGTCGCCTCTCGTGCCGACATTCACTACCTCATCGCCTTCTTTGCCGGGCTGCTCAGCATCACGTTCTCTTCATTTGTGCTTAGTCTCGCTGCCTACCTGGTGCCCTGGACACCCAACACCTCCCTCGATGAACTTGAGACCCTCAGTCAGCTCGTCACCACCGGCTCGATAGCGGTCGGTTTACTTCTCTACGGTTTGGGCTTCCTGGTATTGGTCGCCGGCCTCAATCGTTGGGGTGCTCGCACCAGCCGCAGCCGGGTCATTTCCGGGGCCGTTGTGGCCACTATCCTCACTGCCGCCACTGCCCTGTCCGCTTTCTCCGCCAGTTACGTCAACGCGCCGTTAACCGTCGACCCCAGCGACTGGTGGCAACCGGCCCTGCTCTTCCTCGCGCCCGGCGGTTTCTACATGGTAGGCTGGTGGATAGCCACCGCCGGCGCCTTGCCCAAGCCCAACACGTTGAAGAAAGGATAGCCATGAAAGCCAATTTCGAAGCTGCCCGCGCACTCTATGCCCGTACCAAAGCCGAGAAGTTTGCCCTCGGCGCGTTCAATATCGATAACCAGGAAACGCTGATCGCCATCGCCCGCGCGGCCCAAGCCAAGCAGTCTCCGGTATTGGTCGAAGTCAGTGCCGGCGAGGTCGAGGCCATGGGTCTGCACAACGTCCGCTGCCTGGTCGACAACTACCGCCATGAGTACGATATTGAGATGTACATCAACCTTGACCACAGCCCCACTGTCGAGGCTGCTAAGGCCGGCATCGACGCCGGTTACGAGTTCATCCATATCGATCTGTCGCAAGCCAAGAAAGACGCCACCGATGAAGAGATCATCGCCGCCACCAAAGAAGTCGTCGAATATGCCAAGACGACCGGCGCGCTTGTCGAGTCCGAGCCCCACTACTTTGGCGGTTCCTCCAACGTCCACACCGAGGACATCAACTACGACGAGATCCGCAAGACCTTCAGCACGCCGGAAGAGGCCAAAGGCTTCATCGACGCCACCGGCATCGACACCTTTGCCGTCGCCATCGGCAACCTCCACGGTCTCTATCCTGTCCCCAAGCAACTCGACCTCGACCTGCTCGCACAGATCCGCGCTGCCGTACCGGGCTACCTCTCATTGCATGGCGGCTCCGGTACTCCCGAGGACCACTTCCGCGGCGCCGTTGCCGGCGGTATCTCGAAGATCAACATCAACTCTGAAATGCGCAAAGCCTTCCGGGCCGGCTTGGAAAAAGTGCTAGCCGATAATCCCAAAGAATACGCCATCGTCAAACTCATGCCCGAAGTCATCAAGGGTGTGCAGGACGTAGTCGAACTCAAGCTCGAAATCTTCGGCTCGGCGGGGAAGGCCAATGAACGTTAAAGGCTACGCTGACAGCATCGCCATCGCCGTGATTGCCGGCATCGTCATCGTCATCGCCATCGTCTACGCCATGTTCCGTCTCGGCTCGGCCAGCGCCCCCGTCCTTACTCCCACGCCTACTGTCGTGGCTAGTCCCTCCGCCAGTCCCAGCGCCTCCCCGAGCGAAAGCCCGACCCCGTCTCCGACCCTCACGCCGCGACGCAGCGCCAGCCCTTCGCCCTCGCCTACCTCCAGCCCCGAAAGCAACGCCGAATTCCTCCAATAAAAAGACCGCCCAAACGGGCGGCCTTTCGAATAATTGCAGGCTTGGCCGGGGGTCCCTTGGGGGACCACCCGGCTTCCGCCGAGAGTGACACCGTCAGGCGTCAGACTTCGGAGCCTTGGATCAAGGCCCAGTCCATGCTCGCGCCCTTAGGGAGCTCGAACGTGAACTGGGTGTCGGGGATCCACTTGCCGCCGAAGTCTTTGCCGGTCTTGCCAACCTTCGCAAGAAGGGGCTTCGACTTGCACTTGCCGCTGGCGGTGGTGTAGGCCACGATGGCCATCGCTCCGCTGTCGGGTATGCCAACTTCGCCTGATACTGACCACCGGTATACCCTGTTGACGGGCTCTTCCCAGAGGCCAGTGCCGGATACCCAGTCGGGTGCGGCGTCGGGATGGACAGGGTCCTTCCCGATGTAGGCGCGTGGCTCGCCGTCGGCGACCATGTATACGAAGGTGTAGTCCTCCGTCAGCACGGCGCCGGGGCTCATGCAGGCGCCCTTCCGCTGAGCGGAAGGTGGCGTCGTGGCCGTTGCCGTAGCCGGAGCCAGGGCAGCTGCGCTGGCAATGTCATCGCGGGGAGTTTCGTTCGGTGCGGACACCTCAGGCAGACTCCGGATCGCGACGATGATCGCTATCACCAAGGTGCACACGGCAGCGCCGATTAGCACGTTGAGGACACGGCTCCGACGGAAACGACGGGGCTGGATAGGGGTGTTCTTCTTCACGAAAAAATCTCTCTCTCGGTCGGGTTCTACGGTCCGCAGGGCGCGGATCGCGGTACGGTGTATCTGGTGCAAGCAGCAAATACAACCGCACAATAATAGCATAAGAAGTACAAATTGTCAATACAAAAACAGGCCCCAAACAGGGCCTGCAACAGATAAGAGCAGCGGTCGCCCGGCCCCGGGTATACCCGGGGCCAGACTGAAGGTTCAGAACAACCCTTTGTGCTTGGCGCATACCACCAACTGCGCCACCGCCCTCATGCCGGTTTTGACCCCGACGGTGGTCTGGTCGACCGGCAGGGCCTCGTCGGCCGTGACGTTGTAGTTCTGGTCGACCCAGGCAGCGCGGACCTCGATGACCTCGACGTTGCCGTCTTTGGTCCAGGTCAGCGCATCGCCCGCCTGGAACTCGTGAGACGAGCGGGTAAGGTGAACGGCGTCGTCGGAGACGGTGATCATACCGCCGTACTCCCCAGACAAGTCGGTGTAGCCGCCGTCGGGCCAGATCTCGACAATGAGTGTGAAGTCCGACGACCAGAAGTGAGCCTCGTGGCAGTACCCCGGCTCGATGGGGAGCCCGGTCGGGTAGGGCATTGGCTCCCCGGTCGGGTCCTCGGTCGGCGCCGTCAGTGCCCAACCGGGAGTGGCGGTACCGCCCGGATCAGGCGAGGGCGGACCCTGGGCCGAAGCCGTCGTGCCGGCGCTCAGCAAGAGTGCCGCCAGCGCCATCGCTGCCAGCCAACGTACAAATACCATGAGTCCCTCCTGGACGGTTGGTGTATACGACAAATCAAAGAATCGCCGCCCTCGGGCAGCGTTGATAATAATGCAAAGAATGTGAGCAATAGTCAAGTCGTAGCCTGACATTGCGCTACCATTTGCAAAGCGTAACTGCTATTATCAGATGTGATGGCAGAGGTGAATGTCAAAATTCTCACAATTGGTGCAGCTACTCAGGATGTATTCCTGTCGGGCAAATCTATCCATGCCCGCCGCGACGTGCGCACCCGGGACTACGTTGAGCAATTTCCGCTGGGCGCCAAAGTCGAGATCGATTCAGTCGTCTTCGACACCGGCGGCGGGGCCACCAACGCGGCCGTTACGTTCGCCCGCCAAGGCCTACAGGTCGGCTACATCGGCAAGATCGGTCATGACCCGGCCGGCGCCGAAGTTATCCGGGTACTGCGCCGCGAAGGCGTAGCGACCGACCGTGTAGTCCAGGACCCCAAGCTCTCCACGGGTTACTCAGCGATCTTATTGGCCACCAACGGCGAACGCACCATCCTCAACCACCGCGGCGCCTCCCAGGAGATCAAGGTCAAGGAAGTAGCCATTCGCACCATCGAGGCCGACTGGCTCTATATCTCCAGCCTGGCGGGCAACTTCGCTCTGCTCGAAAAACTGCTCAAGCACGCCAACAACCACGGCATCCAGGTCGCGATCGACCCCGGCCACGGCGAGCTCTCCCAACCCAAGAAGCTTAAGGCCCTCTTGCCGCTCATTACAGTCCTCAAAGCCAACGCAGAGGAGCTGCGCAGCCTGTTTGGCGGCGAAGACCTCCGCGACACCATCGTCCGCGCGGCTGATGCCTGCCCCTACGTCGTCGGCACCAATGGAGCGGCCGGGTCCTACGCCGCCGCCGCGGGTAAGCTCTATCAGGCCGGTCAGTACCAGAAGGTGAAAGTGCTCGACCGCACCGGCGCGGGCGACGCCTTCGGCTCCGGATTCATCGCCGCCCTGGCCAAGGGTCTGCCGATCGAGGATGCTCTTACCCTCGGCAGCGCCAACGCCACCGGTGTTGTGGCTCAGATTGGATCGAAACCCGGCATCTTGAAGACCCAGCGGGTGAAGCGCATGAGACTTAAAGTATCAAGTTTGGAGGGTAAGTAGGTGAGCACAATAGGTCGGTTCCTGTCCGCGAAAGAGCCATTATTTGAACATGCCGTGCACCAGCTGGAGCTCCAGTCGCACCAGAAGGGCGCCGACGTCAAGCTGGCGGCCGAGCTGGCCGAGAAGGCGGCCGACCGCATGAAGCGGCTGGGCCTTAAGCCTGACGCCTCCGGTCCCGAGATCTACGACGCTCTCATCAAGCAAGTCGCCCTCCACGACGACCACCTCGCCCGCGCTATCGGCGGTACCGACCCCTCCGACTTGCGCGAGATGATCCCGCTCATCGTCAAAGCCGCCGAAGCCGCCCCTCTGCCCAAAGGCGGCTGGTTCCTGAAGGAGGCCAAAGCCCGCGAGATGCTGCGCCACATGCCGCCGCTGGCCATCATGGACCGCCTGGGCTACCACCTGGTGTCGCGCCTGATCGAAGAGGAAGACATCTACGAGATCTTCCTCGCCCTCCGCTTCGTCGAAGAGCCGGCCTGGCTCAATGACTTCGACCGCCTCTACCACGATCTCGCACCCGACGACTTCGAAGCCCGCCAGATCAAGGTCGTTCCCTTCGCCGTCGCCAAGTGGGGAGACGTGGCCGAGCACTTCATCCAAAAGAAGCGCCACAACATTACCCACTCCAAGGAGATGGGCGCCATCGCCGTCATGCCAATGAAAGAGACGCACATGACGGGCATCACGCTCAAGGCGCTGCCGCTCCTGATCCATTACTACAACGAGATCCGCCTCTACAGCTCCTTCTTCAAGCTCATGAAGAGCAAGAAGAACTTCGGCTCCATCGTGTCCGAGACCCTGATCGCCGACCCCGCCCACGTCAAACTCGTCGACCACGGCCACGTGCACTGGCGCGTCATCCAGCGCTACTTCGGCAAACTCACCAATGAGAAGCACCCCGAGATCTTCGAGCCGCACCTGCAGCCTGAAGACCTGCACTGGCGCCGGGCCGAAGAAGTCCTCTACGACATCGACCCCGAGCTCGAGTTTTGGCAGGGCCTCGACTATGTCGCCGTCCTGCGCGAGAAGGAGCCGGTGACCTTCAACCTCATGGATCTGTCGCTCAGCTACTCCAACGGCATCGCCTACCCCGACCGCTACCTCTACCACTTCCGCGAGTCGCTCTGGAACGAACTGTTCGCGCGCTACATGGGCGAGAAAGCCCTCGAGCAGCAGCTCCTGGAGAAGCTCAACAATGCCGTCGTCAAACCCGAGGTACTAACTCGTGCCAAGTAAGAAGATCAAATATCAGATCTGCATCTCCGGAGCAGCCCGCGGCGACTCGGTCGACCTGGCCAAGAAGCTGGCCGAGCAGGCCGGCCGCGAGGTGATCCGCCGCGGCCACCTGGTACTTACCGGCGCCACCCGCGGCCTGCCCTATTACGCCGCCAAAGCCGCCAAGAAGGCCGGCGGTGAGGACATTAGCTCGATAGGCTTCTCTCCCGCTGCGTCCCGCTTGGCTCACGTCAAGAAGTACCAACTCCCGCTCGATGTCTACGACGCTATCCTCTACACCGGCTTCGAGTACACCGGCCGCAACCTCTTCCTGGTCCGCTCCTCCGACGCCGTCATCATGATCGGCGGCCGTATCGGCACGCTCAATGAGCTGACTATCGCCATCGAAGAGCGCAAGCCCATCGGTGTCCTGCTGGGCTCGGGTGGCATGACCGAAGAGGTCGAACGCGTCCTGAAGGCAGCCAAGCGCGCCCGCACTGGCATCGTCTTCAACCACGACCCGTCCGAGCTCCTCGATGAAGTCATCGAGCTCATCATCGACAAGAACCGCAAACTGCCGGACCTGACGAAAGAGGTTTAAGGTGTTGCTGCTTCGCCGGCGCCCGATCATCGTCATTATCCTCATCGTGGGCCTGCTCGCCGCTGCCTGGCTGCTGCGCGCCTTCAGCACGCATCCGGTCGACTCCTTCCAGGCCTGCGCCGATGCCGGCTACCCCGTCCGCGAGTCCGACCCGCCAACCTGCTCCGATGGCACTCATACATTTATCGGGCCGCGCGCTACGCCCGCCGGTTCTCCGGAGCCTGTGACCGCCATCGATTACCAGCTCTTGGTCGACGGCGACTCATTGGGTGACTACGAGCGCATCCAGGAGCACTTCAGCAACCAGGCCGATTGGCAGGCCTACTGGCGGCGCATCCACGCGGCGGCCGGCACCTTGCCTCCGATTATCGACGTCGACTTCAAGACCTCGGACGTCGTGGCGCTCAGTCTGGGACGCAAACCTACGGGCGGATACAATGTCCGCGTCTCGGGTATCGCCTCCAGCGCCGCCGGCACTTCGGTTAGTATCACCGAAACATCACCGGGCGCTAAGTGTATCGTCACCGACGCCTTGACCAACCCGTACTATATCGTCAGAACGCCAAAGCTCACCGAACCGGTGAGCTTCAAGATCACGACCGAAAAGCACGAGTGTTAGCGGGCGTCGGCCCGTGCCACATGCTCCCACGTACCATGGCCCAGGCTGGAGCGTAGCTGGTGCAGCCGCGCCAGGCACTTTACCAGAGCGGCGTATTCAACGGCCGTCAGGATAAAGAACAAGGGATACTGTACCAACGACAGCGGCATCAGGCGCCACTTACTGCGCTTCGATTCGCTCTCGTCGGTCCAGATGTTCCACATCACGTAGAAGGTGGTCGTGAGATACACGCTCGTCAAAGTCAGCAGGTCACCCAGTATCAGAATCGTAGTCATAACCAGAGCCAGCATGAAAGGCTCGAGGAAGAACATCACCTCCGCCCACAAGGAGTAGGGGAGTTGGTACCACGTCAATCGCTTGTCGTACTTCTTCTGCGAGGCAAAGAACAGCTCGCGGTTCTTCAAAAATGACTGCATGCGGCCGTACTTCCAGCGGAACCGCTGCTTTACCAGGTCGCCAAACGACAACACGCTCTCGGTGTAAGCGATGACCGTCGGGGCGTAGGCAACGCGCTGCTCGACGTTACCTTGCTTCAACAGCTTCAAGGTAAAGTCGATGTCCTCGGTCATGGTGTCGGTATCGTAACCCTCCACCTGATTCGCCACGCTCTTGCGGAACGTCGAGCCGACGCCACCGATGATGTACTCCATGTTGTAGACGTTCAAAGCCTTCTTCAGGCGGTAGCCGACCAGGTACTCGTAACGCTGCACGAGCGAGAGCAACGAGCCGTTTTCGAGGATCTTGACGTTGGCGGCCGTCATCACGACACGCGGATCAGCAAAGTACTGAGGCACCTCGCTCAAAGCGTTGGGCGCTAGCACCGAGTCGGCGTCCAGTACCATCACCAGCTCACCCTTGGCGTGCTTGATGCCGTTGTTTACAGCGGCCGCCTTACCGGCGTTGTGTTGGCGGATCAGCCACACCGGCTCGTCCGGGTTCAGCGCCTTCCAGGCCAGCACGACGTGGCGGGTGCGGTCACGCGATCCGTCGTCCACCACCAGGATCTCCTTGTTGGCGTAGCTGTTAGCAGCCAGCGAATCCAGAGTGCGGGCAATACCCAGCTCCTCGTTGTAGGCCGGCACGACAACCGTGATCATCGGTTCGCCGAGGTACTTCTGTTGGCGAGACTTGCGCAGGTCATACACGTCAGCACCAACCACCATCGCCATCAGGCGGATGAGGTTTGCGATACCGAGTATTACTATGAGCCATGCAAGTATAGTCAACATAAGAGGTTTGATAGAACATTGGCGCACCCGGAGGTGCGCCTCAGTTCAGGTATTAGCCTTAGCGACGGGCAGCAGCGCGAGTGATCACGCGGCTGGCAATCATAACGGCGGCCACAGAGGCAGCAATTATGGCCATCACGCTCAGACTGGAAGCACCAGTCTGGGGCAGGACGGCAGCGCCGGCACCGGCAGTAGTAGCAGTAGCGAGAACCTCGCCACGGCCAGCAATGTAAGCCATAAAACTTCCTTTAGTGTTAGTCAAGTATATGGTAAATAGCACTATACTACAAAATGCTTATTCTGTCAAGACATAAGACTACCTACGCACCATAAAGTCAATTGACAAAACGGCCAAATAGGCGTATTCTGTTTGATTCCTTAAATGCACACCTATCTGTGGCTATTCGAATGTCCAAAAGAATAATTATCTTCGCTGCTGCCGCCCTCATTACCGGGGCGGGGTCTTATGCTGCCGGCTTCTCCGGTATCGACCCAGCCAAGAAAGTGACAGAGACCCGCTGTACTGCCGGAGCCATTATTAAGCATGCCCCGGCTCAGGCCGAGCTCGACCCCGACGCCAGCTCTACTGCCCCCGAGTCTGCCACCGGCCGCCGCCAGTCCGACCCGGCCACCACAATCGCCAAGACCGCTCCGGCCGTCGGCGACAATCTGATCCCCAACGGCGGCGTCGAGACGATTACCGGCGATAAGCCCTCGGGTTGGGCGACGGGCAAGTATGGCGTGAACGATGCTGCCTTCACTCAGGTAGCCGGCCACAACTCCAACCGCGCCGTCCGCGTCGACATTACCAAGTACACCAGCGGCAATGCCTCCTGGAGCGGCCCGCTACTGAACGTCAAGCCCGGCGCCTACTACGACTACAGCGACTGGTACCGCTCCAACGTCGACAGCTCCATCGTGGTGATGTTCAAGACCGACGCCGGTGTCCAGTCCTACCTCACCATGGGCCAAGCCCCGGCTTCTATGGCCTGGGCCAAGCACAGCACCCGCTTCTTCGTACCAGCCAACGTCCGCCAGATCATCGTCAGCCACGCCCTCGACGCCATGGGCTCACTGGAGACCGATGACTTTTGGCTGACCGAGGCTACTCCTGCCGGTTTCTCCGAGCCGGTGGTTTC
>JAQZBT010000081.1 GCA_029237755.1 Candidatus Saccharimonadota bacterium | reverse complement strand
GTTTGGTACGGAGACGGTAGGTCCGGCGGAATTGCGTAAGTTTGCGCGGGAGCTGCTCGACACGTCGGTGGCGGGAATTATCCGCGGACTTGACCTGGCGCGGCCGATCTACAAGCAGACGGCGGCGTACGGTCACTTTGGGCGGGATATCTTCCCGTGGGAGCAGGTGAAGGTACCGGCCGCGTTAAGATAGTCGTATGACTAAACTCGAAAAGTACGGATATATCACCGGCGGAGTGCTGGGCGTGGTGGTTTTGGCCGCCTATGGCGCGGTGGTCTACATCGTTAGTACGCCGGGCAGCCCTGGCCATTGCGAGGCGATGTTGCGGCTGTTTGGGACGACGGATTGCAGTCTGGCGGCCGCCGCCGATGCGTCGGGCTTTGGGTATGTGGCGCTGATAGCAATTGTATTGACGCTAGCGGGCGGAGGGATCGGAAGTTTGCTCAGCCGCTCCAGGCGGCCGCAGGAATAGGCATATAATGGGCTCAAGATCCGCGAAAGGAACTCATGAAATACTCATGCGACGTGACCATTAACAAGCCCGTGGCCGAAGTAGCCGAGAAGTTCGCCAATCCCGATAACCTGAAACATTGGCAACCCGGCTGCGAGGGCATCGAGCATCTGGAGGGTACGCCGGGCCAGGTGGGCGCCAAGTCCAAGATCACCTATCTGTCGGGTGGCAAGAAGATCGAGATGATTGAAACTATCACGGTGGCGAACCTGCCGGAGGTGTTTACGGTGGAGTTTGCGACGCCGGATGGCGGTTGGAGCAGTACCGAGACGCGCCTGGAGGCGGCCGGAGAAGGAGCGACCAAGGTGACGACGGTCAATGAGTTTCGGAACAAAGGCTTTATGAAAGTCATGGGCGCGCTCATGCCGTTCATGTTCAAGCTGATGACAATGAAGTATATGAACAACTTCAAGGCGCTTTGCGAGACGGGAGCGAGTGTCGCGAAAAGCGCTTAGGCGTCCATAAAAATCGGAATTTCAGATATTACTCCGGGGGCATTTATCGGCGATAGTTGGCTCAATTAATGCTATGGGCAGGAGCACTGCGATGAATAAGGTATCGCACTTTGAGATTCCGACCGATAACAAGGAAGAGAGTCGGGACTTTTACGAGGCCGTCTTCGGCTGGACTATCCGGGACGTGCCGGTACACATGGAGGGCAAAGAGGGTGACTATACGACCGCAACGACGGTGGCGACCGATGAGCGGACCCAAGAGCCAACCGAGCCGGGCGGTATCAACGGCGCCCTGGTCGACCGGAGCGGCGACATCAAGACGCCGGTCATAACGATCACCGTGGACTCGATCGAGGAGCACTTGGAGCAGGTGAAGCAGCGCAAGGGCAAGGTTGTCGAAGGCAGACAGGAAGTCGAGGGTATGGGTTGGTACGCTTACGTCGAAGACCCGGCCGGCAACATCATCGGGCTGTGGGAGGAGATGAAGAAGTAGATGAATATGAAACTCGAACTCGTGGCGGTGCCGGTGAGTGATACCGACCGGGCTAAGGCATTCTACGTAGATAAGGTCGGATTCCACGCGGACCACGATCATAAGGTGCGGGACGGTTTACGGTTTGTACAGCTGACTCCGCCCGGGTCGGCCTGCTCGGTTGTGATCGGTGAAGGTACTACCGAGATGAAGCCGGGGTCACAGCAGGGATTGCAGATGGTGGTTGAGGATGCGCAGAAGGCGCACGACGAGTTGGTGGCTAAGGGCGTCGAGGCGTCCGATGTGCAAGAGTTTCCGTGGGGGATCTTCACGTTCTTCAGCGACCCCGACGGCAACAAGTGGGCGTTGCAGCAGATCGTGAAGCCGGGCTGAAGACAATTTCCACGCCAGTCTCAACTTGCGACAAATTACATACGCTTGAGTTCAGAATTTTAAGTTTCTGTCGCAAGTTGAGACTGCACCGCTATTTGGAGTGGCTTCCTGTAAACTATGCACATGCAAGAATTCATCGAAATCCAAGGCGCTCGCGAGAATAATCTCAAGAACGTCAGTCTTAAGATTCCTAAGCGCAAGATCACTATTTTTACCGGTGTGTCGGGTTCGGGCAAGTCGTCGATCGTCTTTGACACGATAGCGACCGAGGCGCAGCGGCAGCTCAATGAGAATTTCTCGACTTTCATCCGCAACTTCCTCCCCCGCTACTCCCAGCCGGACGTGGACGCGATCGAGAACTTGAGTCTGGCGGTGGTGGTAGACCAGAAGAAGATGGGCGGCGGGTCAACCTCGACGATGGGTACGATCACCGACATCTACAGCGTGCTGCGGATGCTGTTTTCGCGCGTGGGGAAGCCGTTTGTCGGCTATTCGAATGCGTTTAGTTTCAATGATCCGCAAGGCATGTGCCCGGAGTGCAACGGGCTGGGGCGCAAGCTGGGCTTCGACTGGGAGCCTTGGGTAGACATGGACAAGTCCCTCAATGAAGGAGCCGTGAATGTGCCGTTCTGGTCGAAATGGGAGCCACAGGCTTATGCCGCCAGCGGCTTCTTCGATAACGACAAGAAGATTCGTGACTTCACTAAAGACGAGATGGACCTGCTGCTGTACGGCAAGGACCTAAAGTACAAATTTAAGCTCGGCGACGGCTTCATGAACGCGAGTTACGCGGGAATCGTGGAGAACGTAACAGCCAAGTACATCCGCCGCGACATCAAGACGATGAGCGAGCGCACGCAGAAGGCCGTGATGCCACATATGAAGATGGGGCCGTGTACCCTGTGCCACGGCGCGCGGCTGAGCCAGGCGGTACTGGCGTGCAAGATCAACGGGCATAACATCGCCGAGATGGCCGACATGGAAGCGCGCGAGCTGATCAAGGTGGTAAGCGAAATCAAGGGTGACGTGGCGGCGCCGATGGTGAAGGTGCTGGAGGAGAGACTGCAGTTTGTGATCGACATCGGGCTCGAGTACCTGAGCCTGAACCGCGAGACCGACACTCTGTCGGGCGGTGAGTCGCAGCGCGTGAAGGTGGTAAAGCATCTGACTTCTTCGCTGGTGGATGTGATGTACATCTTCGACGAGCCGAGCGTGGGCCTGCACCCGCGGGATGTGCACCGGCTCAATGAGCTGCTCGCGAAGCTGCGCGACAAGGGCAACACGGTGATAGTGGTCGAGCATGACCCGGACGTGATTAAGGCAGCGGACCATATTGTGGATGTGGGACCGAAGGCCGGATCGGGCGGTGGCGAGGTTGTATATGAGGGATCGTACCCGGCTTTGCTGAAGGCGGATACGCTGACCGGCAAGCACTTGCTGAAGCGGCGGCCGGTAAAGAGCGAGTTTCGCGAGGCGCGCGGCAAATTGGGGATACGCGGCGCCAAGACGCACAACTTGAAGAATGTGGACGTAGATATACCGGTCGGGGTGCTGACGGTCGTGACCGGGGTGGCCGGCTCGGGCAAGAGTTCTCTGATAAATGACGAATTTCTGGTGCAGCACCCGGACGCAGTGGTCATAGACCAGTCGCCGGTCGGAGCCAACAGCCGCAGTAACCCGGCAACGTACACGAGGATAATGGACGATTTACGAAAGGCTTTTGCTTCCGCCAACAAGGTGGATGCAGGGCTGTTTAGCTTCAACTCCAAGGGCGCGTGTGAGAACTGCCAGGGGCAGGGTGTGATCTATATGGACCTGGGTTTCCTGGACGGCGTAAAGAGTCCTTGTGAGATTTGCGGGGGTAAGCGGTACAAAGATGCGGTACTGGCGCACAAGCTGGAGGGACAGTCGATTGCGGACGTACTTGAGATGACGGTGGAGCAGGCGCTGGAGTTTGCGGGCGGCGCGAGCTTCAAGGAGGCCAAGGGCGTGGCAAAGCGGCTCCAGGCGATGAAAGACGTCGGCCTACAGTACCTGGGCTTGGGACAGCCATTGTCGACGCTATCGGGCGGTGAGTGTCAGCGCATCAAGCTGGCGAGTGAGCTGCACAAGAAGGGCAGCGTCTACGTGATGGACGAGCCAACAACCGGCCTGCACATGTCGGACATCGGACACCTGATCGAGATCATCGACCGGCTGGTAAATGAGGGCAATACGGTAGTTGTAATCGAGCATAACCTCGATATCATCGGCGCGGCCGACTGGATTATCGATATGGGGCCGGAGGGCGGACACCGGGGCGGCGAGGTGATATTCGAGGGAACGCCGCGCGAGCTTGGCGCCGATAAGAAGTCGCTGACAGGTAAGTACCTGCATGGTGCCTGAGTATTACGCCAAGGACCGCGCTGCGTGGAGGAAGTGGCTCGTAGAGAACCACGACAAGGAACAGGCGGTCTGGCTGGTATACGACAAGGGTGAAGGACGGACACTGA
>JAQZBT010000080.1 GCA_029237755.1 Candidatus Saccharimonadota bacterium | reverse complement strand
CGACGACATTGAACATGCTCGCGTATTCATCAGGGGTCATCAAGCCGCAATCGGGAATTATGGAGGGCTCGTTGAACAGTTCCCAGTACGTAATCTTGTTTGCCGTACCGTAGGGATTTGTGATTGTGGCGCCGGTCTCGGTCACCATGCTCCCCGTGTTGTAGTAGGACACGATGCGGGCGAAGTACTGACCCATGACGGCAAATCCAGCGTTGGTCCTGACGCATGGAATGTCATCCGCAATTTCGCTCAGGTTTACCATGGGCGCGGCCTGGCTCGATTGCCGGTCGATCGTGATCATGGCGTCCAGATGCGCAAAGTTCCATACCCCTCCAATCTTGGGTATGCCGCCGGTAGGGTAGCCTCGCGTAGAGACGCGCACGGGAGGCGGGTTGTAAGCTGCCCACTTCACGTATGAAGCAGAGTTCTGGGTCGGCTCGTTGACCCCGTCAGACCAGAAATGGCCGAAACTAAGCGCTACCTTCCAGGCGCCGGCATTGGACGCGGCGTCGACCGTGACGAGCGCCCCACCCGCAGGAATGGTAGCGGTGGAGTTGCTCCCCCAGCCGGCGAGCAGCAACGACAAGTCAAAGATGTTAACTGCCGAGTCGGAGTTGATGTCGCCCCTGGTGCTCGTCCCGGTGCCTGCCCAGTTGGTAAGCAATGCACTCAGATCGAGCACGTCCACCTTGGCATCATTGTTTAGATCTGCTGCAACGTTTGAGGCTGCTTTGGACACAAACCACCAGACACCGCCAATGCCGAGCCCGAGGAAGAGAACCACCATCGAAGCCAGCAGTCTTGGCGATGCGGGTTTTGACCGGGCAAGAAGAGGCGCACGCATAAGCCAATTTTAGCCTAGTTTAGCCAGTACCATAACCGTTTAGTGGGCGTCCGTTATCGAGAAGTTGTTGAGCTCGAATCGGGTGGTCGTGCTATTGGTGTTGTTTACTTCCACCCCATAGTCGATGGCGCCGAGCGTGGAGCTGGTCGGTATCCAGCCCTTGGACATCATGTGGTTGAGAATCTCAAGGATGTTCACCGTTCCCGAGTTTTGGAACGTGCGCATAACGTAGAAGTAGATGTTGCCGTTGAGCAGCTTGATGTCGTACGTGATGCCGCTCAGGGTCACGCTCCCCACGCTCGGAAAACTCTTGTAGCCACCGATGTTAACGCCGCCTGGCTGAGTCCAGATCATCAGTTCGGTTGATCCGCTGCGGGCTATCTCGTTAATCCAGATATCGTAAGCGAAGTTCCAGTCGCCCGTGGCAGGAGCCGTGTGGGCAAACGTCGACATGATGCTGGTAAACGAATCGATGCGGGGCATCGCCCTCGTGGTCCAGTTGATGTATTGCTTTTGAGTATTGGGGTAGGTTTTGACGTCGCCGTTACCCGCGGATGGGACGCTCACATCGACATACCAGTTGTTGAAGTTGCAGATGTACATGGTTTGCGTAGACGTGGGGTAATTAGCAAAGTTCCAAGTGCCGGAGTCGACGAAGTAGCCGCCCAGATTTTTCCCGGCGTTGGGGTTGTTGGGATCGGCAGGCACCGTATAGGTGGGGTTGGTGCAATGGTTGAAGGTAATACCGCCCGGCGTCGGGGTAGGTGTAGGCGTTGCTGAACCACTCGGAGAGGGCGTCGGACCCGTCCCGGCTTGCGCCCATCTGGCCAACAGGATAGATAGGTCAAACACGTTCACCGCGCCATCACCGCTGATGTCGGAGTTGGCGTCAGCGGTCCCCCACTTAGACAGCAAGATGGACAGGTCAAACACGCTCACCGTGCCATCGTTATTTAGATCGGCGTTGTTTGTAGCGGCCCGGGTGGTGGCCAACACCACTACGCCAATCACCACCACTGCGGCAGCCATCAGGATAGATTGGGGCAAAGAAGTGAATTTGCGGGTAATGATCATGCTCGTGTATTTGCTACAAACCTTACGCTAATACCAAGCACAAGCGCAATTAGCTCGGAGTGCCCGCTGCAGCGCGTTTGCTTAAAAAAGCGCCTGGAAAGGCGCTTTTTTAGCTAGCGATAGTTTTACCGCAGGTAATCTTTGAGCTTCTTGCTCTCGCGATGCTTACGCAGCTTCGCTAAAGCCTTGGCCTCAATCTGGCGGATCCGCTCGCGCGTCACGCCAAACTCCTGACCGACTTCCTCGAGCGTGTGGCTGCGGCCGTCTTCGAGACCAAACCGCATGCGCAGGATCTTCTGCTCGCGCGGGGTCAAAAGCGCCAGCACGCCGTTGACGTGCTCCTTGAGCAGCTGGTGCGTGGCGGCCTCTTCCGGCGTCAGCGAGTCTTCATCAGCGATGAAGTCGCCCAGCTGTGAGTCTTCCTCTTCTCCGACCGGCGCCTCAAGCGACACGATGTCCTGCTTGATCTTCAGGATGTGGTTGACCTTATCAACGTCCATCTCCATCTCAGCGGCAATCTCCTCGGGCAGCGGCTCACGGCCGAGCTCCTGCACCAGGCGGCGCTGGGTCCGGATGAGCTTGTTGATGGTCTCAACCATGTGGACCGGGATACGGATGGTACGGGCCTGGTCGGCGATGGCACGCGTAATGGCCTGACGGATCCACCACGTGGCGTAGGTCGAAAACTTAAATCCCTTGGAATAGTCGAACTTCTCGACGGCGCGCAGCAGTCCGGTGTTGCCTTCCTGGATCAGGTCGAGCAAGTCGAGCCCGCGGCCGATGTACTTCTTGGCGATCGAGACCACGAGGCGCATGTTGGCCTCAGCCATGGCGTCTTTGGCGGCCTTGTCGCCGGCCTCGATCCGCTTGGCCAGCGAGATCTCCTGCTCACTTGTGAGCAGCGGAATCTTACCGATCTCGCGCAAGTACAAACGTACCGAGTCGTCGGCAATATCTTTGATGTAATCATCACTGGTGTCGGGAGTCTCTTCCTCGTCCTTGTCCCAGATCAATGCGTCTTTCTGGTCGGTGATCTCGACGCCCTGCTCCAGCAACGCGGCGTACAGCTCATCGAGCTCTTCCAGATTCTCTTCAGCTTCGGGCAGTACACCGGCAATCTCTTGCTGCGTGACGTAACCCTGCTCCTTACCCTTGGCAATCAGACGTTGGACTTCCGGCGAATACTCCGCCGACCGGTCCAGAGTCTCCTCATCTACTACTTTTTTGGCCAAAATTTACCTCCTGACACAAATTCACACGAAAAGCCCCTCACCCTCGGGGTTCGTGTTGGTCAATAATTGCTCTACTGTTGTTTGTTTGGTTTGGCCTCATTTGCAGCCTTCTGATCAGTTCCAGTCGAACTGCGGTCTGCTGGACGAATCAGGCAATCCTGTCCGCCCGGAGTTCCCTGATACTACGTGAATGGACAGCCCATGTAAAGGTCGGGCGTGTCAGGCCTCAGCTTTGATTATCGACTGAAACTTTGCCATCAACTCGGCCACCTTGGCCGCATCCCCTACCGACTCGGCCTCCTTGATCTGCCGGCCCAGCTCCTTCTTGATCGCGGCATTTGCCATCAGGAATACTTTTCGCCCGAGTAACTGCTGAGCGTAAACCGCGTAGTCACCGAGGCCCGCCGCAATCTTCTCGCCCGGTTCCGCCTTGTCGGCCTGCATCGCCTCAAACACCGCCTTGCGAGCTGGGTTTGAGAAGTGGTAAGACTTCACATCGTCGAGCGCCACTCGCGTCAGAGGATGCGCCAGCGCCAGTCCGAGAAATGACTCCTCGAGCTTCTCGCGCGCACTCGGCTTGCCGGTCGCCTGGATGACAGCGCGCCGGGCGGGTTGAGAATCGCTGGGGAGTTCTGTCCTTTTGACATCAGCGCCGGACGTGACCTCATCTCCTTTTTCAATCTTGGCCTTTACGGCCTCTTCACTCGTGCCGGTTTTCTGCGCCAGCAACTTCACATAGTGGTCCTGCTCCACCGGGTCACCCAACCGGCGCAGGTTAGCCGCCAGCCGGTCCGCATAACCGCGCTTGCCAACTGCCGAGTCCAAATCGAAATCCTGCTCGAACCGGTCAAACAGGTAGTCAACGATGTACTTCGCATTAGCTATCGCGCCCCGCCACGCCTCGACATCTTGCTTGATCAGCTCGTCCGCATCCTTAACTCCCTTGGGCATCTCAACCATCCGCAGCGTTAGGCCCAGCTTCTGCCCCATCTCGATCGCCCGCTCCGTCGCGGCTAGTCCTGCCCGGTCGGCATCAAACGCCAGCTTGATGTTCTTGGTCAGCTTACTCAGCGCACGCAGGTGTTCGAGCGTCAGTGCCGTACCGCTGGCCGCCACTACTTGCTTCACTCCTGCCTGATGGCTCGCCACTACATCCATCTGCCCCTCGACCAGTACCACTTCGTCACTGGACCGGATCGGCAGCGAGTCGTCGAGCACCCGGGCCGTAAATCCGATTACCCGCCCCTCGCGGTCGCTGATCGGGAACATGATCCTGCCTCTGAACAGGTCGTAGATCGTGTTGCGCCCCTCTTTCTGACCGGCCAGGCCGCCCTGCAATAGTTCGCGTTGAGTGAAGCCCTTCTTCTGCATGAATCCCGTCAGGGCCTCCCACGAATCAGGCGCATAGCCAATCTGGAATGCACCCACCGTTTCGCGGTTGAGGCCCCGCTTCTTTACGACGTATTCGAGCGCGGAGGCGTTACGCATGAGAGTCGCCTGGAAGTACTTGGCTGCCAGCTCATGCGCCGCCAATAGCCGGTTGCGCAGACGGTTGACCTCCTGGCTCTCGCCCTTCTTGGCTTTTAGCTCTACGCCGGCCTTGCGCGCCAGCAGCTCCATCGCCTCACGGAAGCCAAGACCCTCCATCTTCATCACGAAGTTGAAGATATCGCCGCCCTCGCCACAACCGAAACAGTGGTATATCCCCTTCTCCGGACTGACCATGAAGCTGGCCGTCTTCTCCTGATGAAACGGGCATGGCGCCTTGAGGTTGCGCCCCGCCTGCTTCAACGGCAGGTACGCCCCGACCACCTCGGTGATCTCAAGCCTCGACTTGACCTCGCCTACCTCATCCATAGCTTCAGTATATACCTGTTGGCGCGAACAAAAGACGTACTATGACAGGTTGCTGTAACTCAGATCCACGCTCGAGCGCTCGATCAACTTCTTCGTCTGGCCCGTGCTGCGCATGGCAATCTGCCGGTCGCTCACAAAGTTTGCCAGGTCCTCCGGCCGGTGACCGTCGACGCCAAAGGTCGCCAGCGTACCGGTCCGGGAGGCCAGCGCCGTTAAAACGGGCTCAGCCCGGCGCGCCGCCGAGTTGATCGGGTTGCCCATGATCTCGACGCCGTCGAGCCGGCCGTCCCGGATCATGCCTTCGAGCATGGCCGCGTCGATCTTCTTCGAGGCCGTATACCAGTGCGCCATCACCGCCACACCGCCGGCACCCCGAATCAGCCCGACCGCCGTATCCAGATCTACCCAGTACAGGTAGTCCACGTAAACGCCGGGAATAAATGCGTCGTCGGATAGAAACAACCGGTACGGATAGTCGCTGGCCGGACGCTCCAACATGTGGGCGTAGTCCATAGCAACGCTCGCACTACCCACCGCCGCCTTCTCCATATCGGCCTTTATGCCTTCGATGATGACTGTATTCTCGGGATAATTGCCTAGCGCCCTCACAATGTGGGGCCGTCCGACGCTCTCCCCGCCGGCAGCAGCCAGAGCATCATCGACTGTGATTTTGAAGCCTAATCCCCGCAGATTGCCGACGATCTGCTCCATACGCGCGTTGCGCGCCGTCAGCGCCTTAGCGCAGTGCTCCCTCAGCGCCTCATTGGTCGGGTCAGTGAACAGCCCCAGGATATGGATGCTGCTCGCCGAGCCGCCGCCTAGCTCTACGGGCAGACCGCTCGAAATCTCGCAACCAAGGAGCCAGCCGACCGGCCCGCTATAGTCGCGCAACAGTTTCAGATCCGACTCGCTCGGCAGCATGTCGTGGTCGGTAAAGGCGACCACGCCAATCCCGTTGGCCTCAGCTGTGGCGAGGACCTCCAGATAGGACTGCGTGCCGTCAGAAGCGGTCGTATGGTTGTGCAGGGATTCGTAAGCTAGCATTTACACTCAAGTTTATCTGTCGGCCAACCGATAAACAAACTTCAGGCCTTATGCTCGGCATCGAGCCGAGTCTGAACATAGGCTTTTGCCAGCTCAGCCAGCCGCAACCACTCCTGCCCCTGCTCGGACGGAACCTCGACCCACTCCTTCATCGGCCGGCCTTTCATGGGCACGTACGGCTTCACACCCGGTAGCTTCAGTGCCGCCTCACGCTCATCTTTGGGCAGCTTAAACGTCGCGCTGTCCCCGGCTGCACCGGCAAACACCTTACCTTGCAGCTTCAACACGCGCATACCAAACATGCTCGTCTGCGAAATCGAGGGATCGAGCGCCTCGACGCTGTCGTACAGCTCGTCAAAGGTCATGACTTCGCGCCCTTAAACTCAAGCGCGCATGAGTTTACGCAGTAGTGCTTGCCACCCTTATCCTCCACTGCCGGGTCTCCCTCAAACAGGTGCCCCAGGTGGCTGCCGCAACGGGCGCATACGATTTCTGTGCGGTGCATGCCCATGGAGCTGTCGTCTTTGAGCTCAATATTCCCTTTGGCCGCCTCGGCGTAAAACGCCGGCCAGCCCACTAGCCCCGGCAAGCTGCTCTCATACTTCGTGTCACTCGAAAACAACTCCTGCCCGCAAGCCGCACAGGTGTAAATCCCGGCCTCATCGTGATCCACAAACTCACCACTGCCCGGAACTTCCGTGCCCTTCTCGCGCAGCACCCGGTACTGCTCAGGCGTGAGCTTCTCTTTCCAGTATGAATCGGGCTTGGTCTTCATGTCATCTGCCATAACTGGCCTCCTATGGCCATCATATCTGGTCGGTCAAGCGACTACTTCGTTGCTTTTACAAAGCACTCCCGCGCCAGCGCCTCGCCCGGCCGCGCAAACGGTTTGGTCTCGAAGAGCCTCTCGTACTGCGACGGTACCGCTTCGAAGGCTTTTCGCTTCAGATCGGTCAATTCTGGCGTGAGCTTAAAATCGATGGCGCACTTCTCGGAAGGCACCAATGGCGGTTGCTTGATCTTGAAGAAAATGTTGATCGCCTCATCCGCCGCCCTCAGCTGCTCATACTGCTCCGGCTCTACCACTATCCAGTAGACGTTGGCCTTAGATTCGAGCTCGCCGACCCACCGCGAAATCGTGCGGTGGTCGGGGTGACCGGTCAGCCCGTCCGGCCCGAAGGTCAGGATCGTATCTGGCCGGAAATCATTCACTGCCCGGCCCAGCTGCGCAAGCGCGTCCATGCCGTCTGTATCCGCCAGGAACCCGTCGTGGTAATTGAGCCAGACCTGGTCCTTGATCCCCAGTACCGCCATCGAGGCTGCCTGCTCCTGCGTCCTGATGTCCCCGATGATATCCTTCGGCCAGCCTGGCCTCGCCCCCGCCTCACCGTGAGTAGCGCTCAGGGTCCGCACCCGCTGACCATTGCGCACCGCAGCCGCTAGTATGCCGCCGGCATTCATGAGTTCATCGTCCGGATGCGCCCCCACAAACATCACGGCACCCAGCCGGGCAATCTCCCCGGGCGTCTTGATCACCGCCGCACCACCTTGGCCTTCGCCAGCGGTTCAAGCTCATTGAGAAAATCTTCGGGCGTTGCCGCCGCAGACGATGCCATTACAGTGCCTCGTTAGTAGTCGTATACGTACAGTTTAGCGGCATATTTCTTGCCGTGTTTGAGTGTGATCACTTGATCCGGAGTCCGCTGGGGCAAGCGAAATTGCAGTGCCACCACTCTCGCTCCTCTGGGTAGCTCGCTCAGAAACCTCGGCTCAAGCGCTGACATTAACTTCGGCCCCAGATAGGCATACACGCGGTCCACACCGGCGAACTTAGTATCCAGAATGTCACCCTGCACCAGCTTGGCTGAGGGCACATTCCATCTGGCCAACTGCAGTGGGATCGGATTATTGTCCACGCCCGCCACCTCGAGCGCCGGTTTCGCCTTCAGGGCCGCTTTCAAAATCCGGCCATCGCCGCATCCGAGATCCCACAACACGCCCTTGTCCGGAAGCTGTAGCGCATCAATAATCTGGTCGACCGTCTTCGGGGGCGCCGTGACGTAGGGCACACTGTTGCGCATCGAGATAATGAAGTGCACCGACCAGATCAAAAACGCGATCATCCACAAGATTACGAGGACGACCGCAACGATGGCTTGAGTCTCAGACACTGAGGAAGTTTTGCAGGATCTTTACTGAGTATGGTGTGGGCACGGGGTCGAGACTCTGCGCGTACTGGCGGTAGTGAGGGAAAAGATTGATGCGGTACATGAGGTCGTCAGCGTCCATCTCGCTATGGAACTGCGTAGTGTAGACGTTTTTGCCGAAACGCAGAGCCTGGGTGGGACACCGGTCGGTCGAGGCGAGCACCTGGACGTGGCGCGGCAGACCCACCACCGAATCCTGGTGACCAACAACGGCTCGAAACTCTTTCGGGATATCCTTGAAGACCGGGTCGAGCTCGGCGCCTTGATTTACCTGTATTGAGGCAAAGCCGGTCTCTGCCATCTCAGGGTCGAGCACTACGCTGCCGCCCGCGAAGTGGCCGAGGAGCTGGTGCCCAAAGCACGTGCCCAGTGTCGGGAAGTCCTCCTGCAATACGTGCCGCACCAGCGGCCCGACCGTCTTG
>JAQZBT010000079.1 GCA_029237755.1 Candidatus Saccharimonadota bacterium | reverse complement strand
CTGGTGGTTGAGAACTGTGACGAGCCGGACTTTGAACCGAGTGACCACTCGGCGGTGGTGCCGATGGCGCTGCCTGATGCGGTGCGCTGGTTTGAAGTCGGAGATCCGAAGGTCGCGACCACTGTGGTTCACATGGTCCTCGCCATGATCGTGGACCAGGACGCCGAAGTACGCGTGGAGGCCGATCCCGAGAACAGTTCGCTGCAGAAGATCGTCAAGGAACTCACTGCCGAGACTAACTAGCCGGTGAGGCCGCATGGATGCGCAAGTGCGTGCATGCGGCCTCGGCCCTCTATTATGGATTTATGAAACAGGATTTATTGGCTATCGCGCGCTCGTATCTGCCCCTGCTGGCCTACGCCGCGGTGGCGGTTGCAGTAGTATGGATGGCCCCGGCGCTGAAGCTGGAGGGGCCGGGAGTATGGGTAGCAGCTCTAATCACGGGCGTGGCGACGCTGTTTGTGTGGCACCGGCTCAACTACGGCGTGTCGTGGCTGAGGCGGGTGATCTTTGGCTTCCTGATTTTGGGGATGAGCGTGCAGGCCGCAGTATTGGTGGAGTTTGTCACCAGCATGTCTAAGTTCTGATCCTACTTCTGGTCCAGGAACCGGGTAAACAAGAAAAAGGTCGTGATGATTATCAGTACGTAGGCTGCCCACATGGTATTACCAGCCGCCTCCGCCGCCACCACCACCGCCGCCGCCGGACGAACCGCCGGACCCGGAGCTGGAGGGCGGACTGAACCCAGCTGTCGTGGCGGTGTTGAAGCTCGACATGGAGCCGGCGAAGTAGGCGGCGTTGAAGCTACCTGAGCCAGAGTACCAGTCGGGCGGCTGAGAGTAGAGGTCAGCGAATTCCTTAATCCACTGCTTTTCGATGCCAAAGAGCATGGCGAAGGGCAGTAGCCGCTCGAAGACCTTAACGAGCTGACCCTTGTCGGCGACGTCGATCTTCTCGGTAAGTTTGCCGGTGGGACTCTGCATAGCCTTGATGCGGTCCTCTTCAGCCACCGTCATGTACATCTTGAGGCCGAGCAGATGGTCGCGAGCCTCGACACCCTTGGCGGTGCGGGCAGGCATGATGAACGAGAACGCCAATAGCACGAGTCCGGCTCCAATCACGCCGGCGGCGAGGAAGGGCAGGAAGAAGAGGAAGAATCCGAGGAATAGCACTACGAACCCGGCAACCAGGAACGGCGTCTTGGCCTGCTCGGGGTTGGTCCGGAAATAGCCGGCGTCGGCGACGGATTGGTTGACGGTCTTGCCGAGGGCTTCGGCTTGTTTGTAGAGAGTCTTGGAGAGGCTGCTGACGCTGACACGCGAGCCTTCGGTGAGGCCGAGTACGGTGAGCGCTTGTTGCTCGTCGGGCTTGAGGTCGGCGGGCGACTTGACCAGCTCGATGTCGTAAGTCACCTGGTCCGGGAAGAGTTTGATCTCTTTTTTCACCTCATAGAGTTTGACGTACCCACGCACGGCCAAGTCGAGAACGGTAGCGGTGATGGCAGAGGGCTTGAACGTCTCATGTATTAATGCGCTGGATTGGAGGACGGTGAGGTCCTTGGGGCGCTGATACTCGGGGGCGATGATACCTCGCCCGGACGGGTCCCGGCCAAATTTGAGCCAGCGGCGCAGGGTGAGCCAGAGGGCGATGAGGATGGGCACCAGTACCATGAGGGCGTTGACGGCGTATTGGATCAGGTCCTCTTTGGGGATGGTGTAGGCGGCGAAGGTGCCGGGCTTGAAGCCGAGTTCGTAAGTTAGGGTTTCGTTGGCGCTGAGGGCGCGGGTGGTGGCTATGGTCACGATCATGCCGTCGGTGATGGTGCAGTCTTTGCCAGTGGAGCCACGGGGGCCGGTGAAGCAGCGGTCGCGGCTGGGGTCGCGCGCGGCGCGTAGGTCCTCGGCGAGCTGGATGCGGGCTGTGACCTGACCGAAGGGTTGGCGCCAGCCGTCACCATTGACGTCCCAGAAGATGGCGTCATAGCCGGCGGGCTTGGCGGTGACGTGATCGGAGTCGTAGGTGATGACGTACGTTTGTGGACCATGGACGTAGCGGTCGGCATCACCAATCTTGAGCTCGAGGTTATTGTTGGCCGAGCTGGTGGTGTAGTTGAGCGGATTCCCCAGGTTGTCGGTGACGGAGATGTTTTTGAGGTGGGTGCGGTGCCCCTCGTAGGTCTGCGGGATGGCGCGGATGATGCCGTGGTTTTGGTCGAAGTCGGGGAAGACGGCATCGAGGCGCTCGACTGTGCGCAGGTGACCAACCTTGTCTTTGTCGCGGGTGAGTTTGTAATCGGCGGTGAAGGACGTGAAGGTGAAGTCGTCGACACCGGCGTAAGCGGGAGTCGCGAGGAACAGCGCGGCGAGAGTCGTAACAGCAATAGCGCGTTTCATACGCTTAGTGTAGCAGTTTGTAGAGGCAGCCGGGTCAACTTGAGGAACCGGGTATCGCATGGTTTAATATGCAAGTCCAAACCGCGGTCCAACAACGACTAGGAGGGCTATGTCCTACAACCGCGAAATGCTCGTTAAAGGCATCCTGGTGACGGGTGGAAGGCTCATCTTCATCGACACGAATTGGTCGTTTCACGACGCCGACCACAACCACAACTTTGAGCCGCCCTTGTCGAAGAGAAACAAGTTGCTCCGGCTCCTGAGTCAGGATGCTCGAGGGTTGGTCGAGACGGCGATGGTGCCGGGCGTCGCGGGAGTGACGCTTCACTCCACCTCGGCCGCTGTCACGGTTTCCGATGACGACGACCCGCTCGAGGTCGCCAACCGCATCAAGTCGGCACTGGTCGCAGTCGGCCTGGCCGCCGAGTCCACGCCGGTGCAGGAGATGACGGAGGCTTCTGATGATGCGGAGCTCTCCCGGTCGCACCGCCCAGCTCTGGAGGTGGAGTGGGGAGGTCCGCCGGTCGCGCTGGATACCGGGCCGTGGGATCAACCGCCATGGGTCCATTACCGATAGCCCTGCCCCGTCCGGGGTAGGCCAGCACCAGAAACGGTGAGGCCTCGCTGATAGTTAGCGAGGCCTTTACTGTTGGTAGGCGGCCGGAGCGCCCGCGCCCCTAAGCCTTGGGCTTCTTGGGTTTCTTCTTCTCTTTTTTCTTATCCTGACCCTTGGACATAATCCGTTGCCTCTAGCAGTTATGCATCAACTTTAACACGCTTGAGCTATTCGTAGCGCAGCGAGTCGATCGGGTTCTTGCGGGCGGCGCGGATAGCAGGCATGGTACCGGCCAGGAATGAGATGGCCATCACGAGCAGGATGACGCTGGCTACCGATACTGGCGAGAATGTGAGCAGCTGCAGTCCGACCAGGTCCTTCAAGAACGATTCGATCACGAGTTTATTGACGACGGTGCCCACACCTATGGCCGCGAGCGAGCCAAGCAGACTCCCCCAGAATCCGAGCATCACCGCTTCCATGGAGAAGAGCAGGAAGATGCGCTTCGGGCTCATGCCCATCGCCTTCATCAGGCCGATCTCTTTGGTGCGCTCCTGAATACTCATGAGCAAGGTGTTGATGATGCCGAAGCCGGCGGCGAGCAAGGCGATGAGGGCGAAGCCGTTGAGCACCGCGATCATGCCGTTGATGACGGCTTTGAACGAGCCGATCTGGTCTTCGACAGTCATGCCTTCATACTGCAGTTTCTTGAGGTCTTCTTTGATTTTCTTGAGCTTTTCGGTGTCGGCGGCGTCGAAGCGGGCGGTGGCGGCCTGGACGACCTCACCGGCGACGGGCGGCTGTCCGACGGCCTGGACGGCGCGGAGACGGGTCATCAAGGCGTCGTTGGGGCTGATGGATGTACCGGCGACGAGACTGGCGCCCAGGATGCCGGAGATCTTACCTTCGACCTCAGTGCGCTTGCCGAGACCGTTGGTAACGCCAAACTTAACTGTCTTGCCAACGGCGGATTCGGCGCTGCCGAGACCCAGGAGTTCGAGATAGGTGGAGGGGAGCATTAGCTCCAGGTCCTTGGAGTCGTTGTCGGGGTAGCGGCCCGCGTCGAGGCTGAAGTTGGAGCCCGTGAGGAAGGGCGTGACCGAAGCCTGGTACTTCTTGTCGGGGTCGGAGGCGACTACATAGTCAATAGAGGCGTTATGATACGCCGCGACAGATTTGATGCCGTCGATTTCGCGGATCTTGTCGAGGTCTTTCGCTCCGAAGGCGTCGACTTGCCGGTCGAGGTATTGCGAGACGCCAAGGCCCAGTCCGGTCGTGATGGTGAGAGTGAAGGCGCCGATGAAGATGGCGGTAATAGTGAGTAATGTGCGCAGCTTGCTGCGGAACATGTTGGAGCTGGCGGTAGCGAGGAGGTCGAAGAGTTTCATAGGTGAACCTTCCGGCGGGGGCGCGGGGTTGGGCGGCGAGGCGGTTGCGGAGCGTCGGGTTGGTCAGGCGCGGGTTCGGGGGCTTTTGGTTCACGGGTGGCGGCCGGTGGCTCGGGGTGGTCGACGATGCGGCCGTCCTGGATATGGATCTGGCGGTCGCAACGAGCGGCCAGGTCGGCGTCATGGGTTACGACGATGAGGGTGATGCCCTGGTTGGCGTTGAGGCTGAAGAGCAGGTCTTCGATGCGCTGGCCGGTAGCGGTGTCGAGGTTGCCAGTAGGTTCGTCGGCGAAGATGACGCTGGGGTTACCGACGATGGCGCGGGCGATGACGACGCGTTGCTTCTGGCCTCCGGAGAGGTCCTTGGCCTTGTTCTTGGCCTTGTCGTCTAGCTCGACTTGTTTCAGCGCTTCGAGGGCGCGGCGTTTGCGTTCGGCCCGGCCGACACCGGCGATCTTCAGGGGCAGGATGACGTTCTCGAGGACGGAGGCGTGGCCGTTGAGAAAGAATTGCTGGAAGACAAAGCCAAACTTCTGCCCGCGCAGGTGGCCGAGTTGGCCGTTTTTGAGCTTGGCGGCGTCCTGGCCTTCGACAAAGACGGCGCCCGAGGTGGGCTTGTCGAGGAGGGCGAGGAGGTGCATGAGCGTGCTTTTGCCGGAGCCACTCTTGCCGATGATGGCGACCTTCTCACCCTGGCGGATGGTCAGGTCGATGCCGCCCAGCGCTGTGAAGAGACTGTCGCCTTTACCGTAGGTCTTGACCAGATTTTGGGCTTCGAGTACCGCGTCTTCGCGCATGGGGACTGCCTTAGATACATGCTTATGTTACAGGAATTTGTGAGTCTTCGCTCGGAGACGGCTTGAAACCGACCGCCGCTAGCGATATGGTCAGACTCGTGAAACTCACTACCTACCGATTGCTCATTGTCAGCGCTGCCATCGCAGTGCCCGTCGTGTTCCTGAAATACATCATGCACGTCCAGGGCTGGGAACTGCTGGTGCTCGGATCGCTACATTCGAGTGTGGTGGCTGGAACGTTCTTCGTGATTGGTTTCTTGCTGGCCGCGACGATCAGCGACTACAAGGAGAGCGAGCGCATCCCGGCCGAGTTTGCGGCCATCGTTGAGAATATGTACGAGGACGCGCAGTCGATCCACTCGGTATATCCGGACTTTGATTTCGACAAGTTTCGAGATGAGCTGGGCGACATCATGGAGACGTTCGACGACGATGCTCGCAACAAGACGACAGCTACCCAGGCCATGATCCACAATTTGAGCCGTAGCTACGCGGCGATGGAGAAGGCCGGGGTGCCCGCCAACTTTATCGTGAAGCTCAAGCAGCAGCAGGCCCGGCTGATCCACATCCTGTTTCGCGTCAGCTACATCCAACGCATCACATTCATACCATCCGCGACTATCCTGGCGCGGACGATCGTGGGACTAACAATAGCGCTGATGCTGGTGACCGAACTTGAACCGTTCTACGGCGGGCTGGCTCTGGTCGGGCTGATCTGCTTCATGTTGATATATATCGTCAAGCTAATCCGGCAAGACTCAGGATGATGTGAGCCTGTTCTTGCTGGAGCGGACGGCGAAGTACATCCGGTCGAAGGACCGCACAAAGCCTAATTAGTCTCGCAGGGCCGGCCGATGGCCAGCGCGAACGCCTTACCGGATTCGCCGTCGATCACGCCGCGCGCGGGGCCGTTCATAGTACCCAAATAGCGCCAAGGCTGACTCTGACGCGAAGCGGATGACGCCGGCTTCGTCGACGACGCTCACCATGGCATCAGGATTGTCCTTGAATGTCTTTTCGGCAACAGCCTTCACGGCACGCGGCAATGGCTCCATCGGTAACTTCCGGTTCGTCAGGCTAATCTTAGCGCAGTACCCGGAGCAACTACTTGCTCTGTTATGCCAATAATTCCTAGGGAGCGCTTTTTACCGGCACATGTATAATGGCCGTAAGTGGTTATGCTTAAGCGCAAAAAACAGTTCCATAAGATGTGGCAGCCGTGGCTGATGGCGGCGGTGGTGGTGGCAGCAGGCGTAGTGGCATTGCTGAACGTGAAGGCGGCACCAGTGCCCAATGCCGATATCAACGGAGACGGCACGGTCACAATCTTTGACCTTTCCATCCTGCTGTCCAAGTTCAACACCACTGACCCGGTCTCGGATTTAAACGACGACAATATCGTAAACATACTTGACCTCTCAATCCTCTTGACGCAATGGGGCACCTCGCCGGCCACGCCAACGCCAACTCCCACGCCCACGCCCACGCCCAACCCGGTGATCGCGGCGGTCGGTGATGTTGCGTGTGACCCGACCAGCTCAAACTTCAACGGCGGCGCCGGATCAACTACCCTCTGCCGTGACCGGTATGTGGCCCAGGCCGTCACGGCTACCAACCCGGTCGCACTCCTGCTGCTGGGCGACATCCAATATGAGGATGGCACACTGAGCCAGTTCCAAAATTCCTTCCACAAAAACTGGGGTAGCTTGAAGAGCAAGATGAAGCCGGCGGTCGGAAACCATGAGTACCATACTTCCGGCGCCAGCGGCTACTTCGACTACTTCAATGGAGTCGGCGTGACGACCGGGCAGGCCGGTGCACGGGGCAAGGGATACTACAGCTACAACATCGGAGCATGGCACATCATTGCGCTGAACTCGAACTGTTCAAATGTCTCGTGCAGCGCTGGATCAACTCAGGAAACGTGGCTCAAGGCCGACCTGGCAGCCAATCCGACGGCCTGCACGCTGGCTTACTTCCACCATCCCCGGTGGTCGTCGGGCAACCACGGCAGCAACACCAGCGTGGGACCCCTGGTGACTGCGCTCTACAACGCCAATGCCGATCTGATATTGACCGGTCACGACCACTCATACGAGCGGTTTGGGCCGCAAAACCCGTCGGGTGCAGCCGATACGGCGCGCGGTATCCGGTCGT
>JAQZBT010000078.1 GCA_029237755.1 Candidatus Saccharimonadota bacterium | reverse complement strand
GGGGAGGGGGCGGCCGACAGGCTGCTTGGTCCGTGAATCGAACCGCAGCTTGCAGCGCTGGCAGTACGTGTGGGCAACCGGGTTGCCCATGAGGATCTTGCCAATGCTCCTGAAGAGCCCCGGAGGCTTGATCTTGACTGGCCGCGAGACCGTCCGGTCCTGCAGGTTGTGGCCCACGGACTCACACTGGGCTTCAGCAGCTTCGCCCTGTTCGTAGGCGCAAACCGGGCAGATAGCCTGGTTGCCGGATTCATTGCCGGTGAGCCATTCTTGCCCTCCGAACGGCGTCCCGCAGGTCGGGCAGGGCAGCCAGAAGTAGCCGTGTGCGTCGGCGAAGGCCTGGGCCTGACGCCTGGTAGTTTGCCAGATGACCCTGCGCTCCAATTGAGCAGTGGTCGGGTTGGCTTCGGTGCCCGTCATGAATTCCCTTCTCGAGTCGGGTGTGCACATGAATCGCGCGGAATTATTAGAGCATATACTGGAACTATTCTCAACATGAGAAGTGCCTAAGTCGCCCTGCGTGAGGAGGCTGGGTCAAGATGGCCTTAGCGGCCGGGAGCAGAAGCCCCCAGCCGCTAGAACCCAGTCGGGTAGTGCTCTCCGGCTAGCTCGGCCGCTTGTTTGAGTCGCTTGACGAGAACGTCGTCAGGAACATACGGCTCCAGCTCGGAATCGTCCAGGTAGTGCGCTCCGAGTTCATCCCGGTTGCGCAGTTCCTCCAGGACACCCTCGAGCCAGGCACCAACTCTGGTGTCGAGCAGCTTGCCACCGAGAAGCGCATAGAGGCGCCGTCTGAACAGATCTCTGGGGTGGAAATTGAATTCGAACCCGGGAATCGGCATTTGGCCGTGCCGCTCGAAGACGTGCGTGAACAGGCGGGATAGCCACTTTGCTTCAGGGTAACGATCCGGGTCCAGCACGGCGTCATCGGCTCGCTGGAGGAGTTCTTCCGCCGCTGCCTTATCGGCCTCGTGCTCTGGCAGGTCTTCAACCGGGGGATCACCATGGTGAAGGCGAACGCGGAGGAGCAGATTGAGAGTCCGCTCGGCGAGCTCTCGGATCGGCTTCGGGCCTGGCGGCTTCTCGGGCTTTGCCTCTTGGACCTCGGTCTTGGCGGTTGGTTCCTCGGATGGAGCCGGTTCAGTAGGTGGTACAGGTTCCCGACGGATTACCGGCGGTAGAGGGATGCGGAGCTGGCGTTGACGGAAAACTATGGCTGCGGTGACTGCTGCTGCAGTCGCCAGTAGTAGTGCCGTCGCCAGTGCTTTTTTGGACATTTCGCTCCTAACTGGGACGGGTGAGCTTAGTCAGTATACGAAAAGGCGGCCGGAGTAGGTAGACTCCGAGCCGCCTCACTCAGACGGTGAACCCGTCCGAGTGTCGTTGTTGCGAAGGGTCAGGCCGCCAGCGTCAGGTTCTGACGGTGCTGCCGCAGCAGCTTGGCGACATAGAAGGCGATCTGCAGCGACTGGCCCGCGTTGAGGCGGGGGTCGCAGGCCGTGGTGTACTCACGGTGCAGGTCGGCATCCTGGATGTCCTGGTGACCGCCGAGGCACTCGGTGACGTCATCGCCGGTCAGCTCGAGGTGAACGCCGCCGGGATGAGTGCCGGTGATGGCACAGGCCCGGAAGAAGCCCTTGATCTCGCGCTTGATGCTCTTGATGCGACGGGTCTTGAATCCGCTGACCGACTCGATGGTGTTGCCGTGCATGGGGTCGCACTGCCAGATGACAGGGCAACCGGTTTCGGCAGCCGCACGCATCAGTTCAGGCAGGACTCGGTCGATGTTGGTCGCGCCCATGCGAGAGACGAAGACCAACTTGCCGGGGATGTTGTGCGGGTTGAGCAGGCGGCAGTAGGCCCGAATCTCTTCGGGGGTAGTGCCCGGACCAACCTTGATTCCAACCGGGTTGCGCACGTGGCGGAAAAACTCCACGTGAGCGTGGTCGAGCTGTCGGGTCCGCTCCCCTATCCAGAGGTAATGGGCCGATGAGTCGTAGCCGTTCCGGAGCAGGGCTCCTTCGTAGGCCAGAACCAACGCCTCGTGAGACGTGAAGACCTCAGCGACCTGGGTGGCCGACATGCCGCGGACATCTACGCCGCAAGCCTCCATGAAACTGATGGCCTGGTCGATGATGCCGGCGACTTTCTCGTAGAGCCGGCCCTGGCGGGTGTTGGCCACGAACTCGAGGTTCCAATTGTGGATCCAACGCAGGTCGGCCATGCCGCCGGTGGTGAGCCGGCGGATTTCGGCCCAGGTAGCGCGTGACTCGCGGTAGGCCGTGAGTAGGCGCTGGGGGTCGTGACGGCGGGCCTCATCGGTTTCCTCTAACCCGTTGACCATATCGCCCCGGTACGACTTGCGACCGGATTTGTCCGTGTCGGCTGACCGCGGTTTGGCGTACTGCCCGGCGCCGCGGACGAGCTTGACGATCTCCATGCCGCCGCCCCAGAGCAGGACCATGGTCATCTGGAGGATGATCTTGATCAGGTTGGTGAGCTTGGCGATGGGTGTGCCGAACTCTTCGGCGCAGTTGCCGGCTTGCAGGATAAACCCTTTGCCCTCTGCGACCTTGGCCAGTTTGGCCAGAAGGCGGTCGGTGTCGTTGGGATCGACCAGCCCGGGAAGCGACTTGAGTTCGTCCGTGACGGCTCGAACTTCGGCCTCGTCCTCATAGGTCGGCTGCTGCTTGGCTGGCAGTGTCTCCCATTTGGCTGGCGTTTTGGTTGCGGTAGCCAAAAGGCTGCCCTCCTTCGCTAGTTGTTGGTGTGCACGGGACGGAAAAACCTGCCCCGAGGGCAGGTTTTAAAGGTATGCGGGTTAAAACCTAGCCTCGGTGCAGGTTGCTCGTAAACCAAAAATAGTAGCGGGCGCGGTTCATTGAGACCAGTATGGCCGCAGTGTCTCGCCAGGTCAAGCATTGTTTGACCAACTAAGCGGCTATTTTGGGGGTAGCCAAAGGTAACGAATCATGTCACAGTATCGTTTATGGTTTAGTCGTCTAGTGCAGGAAGGCATGTTTATGACTGAGCTCGTATCAGAGAGCAATACAGGTGTGGTTGTCGTCGACCAGCGCACACGGCTGCTATTGCACCAAGTGCTGGTAGTCGGCTGCGGCAATTTCTCGAACGCGGTAGCCATGCATATGGCCTACCAGGGGGCCCGCGTGCAGGTGGTGGTGCCTTTTGAGAGCCAGCCTGTCACGGAACTGAGCCGCCCCTTGGGTGGCAGTGTGGTTCAGGTGGTGGCCGATCTCAGCCAGCAGCCGGGTCGGGACGATTTGTACGCAGAGCGGAGCAAGACCGACATACTGGTCATCCGGCTCTTTCGCGACACGAAGCCTTGGGCGGTGACGTTGGCGGAGGAGATTGCCCGGCGCATGGCCGAAGGCAAAGGCGGCCGCGTCATTGTACTGGCTGACCAGGGCCAACAGCAGGCGGGCAACCAGCTCATCAACCGGTTGGTCCAGAGCCACGGCTACAAGGGCGTGATTGCGAACGTCGTCATGCTGGACAACTTTGTCGGCGTAGGTGACGCAGTGGCCGCAAAGATGCCGGGTCGCAGGTTGGGACAACCGTCTGATGTGGCGGATATCGTTGGCTACTTGGCTGCAGCCACGCCGTATCTCAACGGCGCGACCATCATGCTTGACGGCGGGCGGGCCCGGTCCGCGAGGTGAATCGCTCCTACACAGGAGCCTGGACGGTAGTTCAGGCTCCTGAAGCGTTTTTATCCAGAAGTTCTATCAGTCGGTCGACGTGTCCGATGTGGGCCGGGAAGTTGGCGATACGAACGTGTGTGGACTTGGTAGAGCCATAGCCGGAGCCGAGTTTGACCCCGTGTCCCGAGAGCGAGTCGATCAGGCCGGAAGGACCGCCGGCGGGAGCGACTGACAGGACGGTGTGCGAGCGGTGACTGGGCTCCGTAACGAGCGGATGCAGGTGGGGGTGACGGTCCATGAACTCGTACAGTGCCAGGGCTTGGTTGGCCAGCTCGGTCCGCATCTTAGCGGCGCCGTAAGCCAGAAAGTCGCGGCAGACGGCGCCGAGGAGATAGATGCCCAGGATATTGGGTGTCTCGGATGTCTGGTTCTTGAGCTCGAACTTCGCCATCTCCGGAAAGCTATGGTAGCTGCCGATCGGATAGTCGGAGGCGAGAAGCTCCTGGGAGCGCTCTAAAGCGCGGGGCGAGGCGATCAACACTCCGAGGCCTGAGGGCAAGCCGAAGCCCTTTTGCACGGACAGAAAGGCGCAGTCGGTGGCGTCGATGTCGAGGGTGACGTAGGGCGCCGATGAGACGATGTCGACAGCGATGAGGCGGTCCGGGTAGCGGTCGTGCAGCCGCACGATAGCGGCCGGGTCGACACTGGTGCCAACGCTGGT
>JAQZBT010000077.1 GCA_029237755.1 Candidatus Saccharimonadota bacterium | reverse complement strand
TCGCGACGGCCGGGGCTGCGCATCGGCTTCACTTCACCGCTCGAGTAACCGGGAGCGTTGTAGTGGTGCATATAGCGCTTGGTCGTGTCCTCTTCCATCGTGTCGATGAGCTGGGCGTAGGTCGTAGATGCCAGCGTCGTGATGTTGAGGACCTGCGTGGTACCGCGGGTAAACAGGGCGCTGCCGTGTGTTCGCGGCAGGATGCCAACCTGTGAGCTGATCGGGCGGACCTCATCGGTCTTACGGCCGTCGGGGCGCTCGCCCTCTTCCAGGATGGCGCGGCGCAGTTCGTAGTCGATCACCTTACCGAAGGCGACTTCGATGTCGGCCAGCTCGTAGTGCTCCTCAAACTGGGCAATGGTCTCTTTTTCCAGGTTGCGCAGTGCGTCGTGACGCACGTACTTGTCCTGGTGGCGGATCGCCGGGCCGAGTTTGTCGCTCAAAAATCCTTGGATGGCGTCGAAGAGTCCTTCGTCAGCCTTGAAGAGTTCGTAGGGCTTCTCTTTGGCACCGAGTGCCTTCACGACCTCCTGCTGCAGCTTGATCAGCGGCTGGATCGACTTGTGGGCGAGCTCAATCGCTTCGACCATGGTGTCTTCGTCAACTTCGTTGGCACCGGCTTCGACCATCATGATGGCGTCCTTGGTACCGGCGACGGTCAGTTCGAGCTTCGACTCAGCCATCTGCTCCTCCGTCGGGAAAGGAACGAGCTTGCCGTCGACCAGACCGATCTTCACACCCGCGACAGGTCCCTCAAACGGGGCGCCCGACAGCATCAGGGCGGCCGAGGCGGCGGTCATGGCGATGATATTGGCGGAGTAGGCCAGGTCGGCGCTGACGACGGTCGTCACGGCCTGCACGTCGTGGCGGTAGCCCTTAGGAAACAGCGGGCGGATCGGGCGGTCGATGAGGCGAGCGCTGAGCGTGGCGTGCTCACTGGCGCGGCCTTCGCGCTTGATGAAGCGGCTGCCCGAAATCTTACCGGCAGCATAGAACCTCTCCTCGTAGTCGATCAACAGTGGGAAGAAGTCGATGCCGTCACGAGGTTGGTTACTAACGACCGCCGTACCGAGTACGACCGTGTCGCCATAGCGCACGGTTACCGCACCGTCGGCCAGAAAGGCCATCTTGCCGGTCTCGATAGTCAGCTCGTTGCCGCAAAACTCAGTCTTAAATACCTGAGTCTTCCCCCCGAAGGGGTGAATGATGTCTTGATTCATAGAATCCTTTTATAGAGTGTGGCGAGTAAGTGCCAGGGTAATGAGATTAAACGAATTTAATCCCGAAGCTCTAACACATACATATTTCACTTTGAGCTCGCCACCTAGGTAGTCTTACCTGGGCTGTGTCGGGGACAATTGTAGCATAGGGTAGCCCTATCCCAAAGGTCCGGGTACCGGACCGAAGCGATTCCCGCTCCGGTCCGGCCCAGTGCTCATTCGAAGGCCGTGACGTCATCGATGTCGCGGTGGAACATCGCTCCGCCCAGCCATGCGCTGTCCTTCGCGAATTCGGTTCCGCGAACCATGACCCTGAACTCCGAACGCAGGGCGAGAATGGGCGGAGCCGCGATAGCTCCGAAGATGTTCTGCGCGACGAAGCTGTCCCATTGCTCGGTGAGCTCACCGGCCCTCTCTTTGCCCACTATTTCGAGCGTGCGGCGGTGGGCGGCGGCATTTTGGCGCAGCAGGCCCCAGAACCGTTCGGCCTGCTCAAACGGGATAACGCAGCGAACTTCGAACAGCTCGACGACGCGCGCCTCATCGGCGACCACGGGTACCCAGTCGTTGCCGACCACGATGTCGCCCGGGCGCACCTCGGTGATGCCAAGGGCCTCGCCAAAGGCCATGAAGTGCAAACCGTGGCGGTACTGGTGGGCGCCGATGGCCTCGACGATCCTGGCGAACGTCCCCTTCGCCTTGGCGGTCGGCCGCAGGAACGCACCGCGGTACGTGGTACTCACGTCATCCGGTGGCAGGACGTCTTTCCACGCCAGCATGAACCGCTCCACGGTCATGCGCGGAACAATGAGGTAATCGGTCGGAACCAACCGCCCCTCTTCGATCAAGGTGATCTCGCCGTCTGGATCAACCACGACGTCGCCGCGGTGAGCCAGTGTCGCTGCCGTAGCGGGCTCAGGTGCACCGCTCATACGACCAACTCCTTCAGTTGTAGAATAGAACACTACTCGGCGGTCAAGTAGTCTTAACCACCGAGCAGCATTCGATTATAGAGCGGGCTTAGCGGCGCAGTTCGAGCTTCTTCAGGACGTCCTGGTAACGGGACGGGTCCTTCTTGCTCAAGTAGTCCAGCAGTGAACGGCGCTTACCTACCATCTTCAGGAGGCCACGGCGAGAGTGCTCGTCTTTCTTGTGCTCCTGCAGGTGCTTGGTCAGCTGCTTGATCTGCTCTGTAAAAATGCCAATCTGAACCTCAGGAGATCCTGTGTCCTTCTTGTGGGTCGCAAGACCCGTAATAACCTTGGATTTGGTATCAGGCTTTAACATAACGGAATAGATATTAGCATTTTTCGCCTATCTGGTCAATGCTAAAGCCCATCCTTCTAACGCTTATCACAAACTGCGCAGGTGCTGCTCGACCTGAGCGGCGTCTGCCTCGTCCAGGACCACTGCGTCTTGCAGACCGTAACCACCACACTCGGTCCGCACCAATCCACTCAAGTAGGCGCCCGTACCCAACAGCTTGCCGATATCCTCGGCCAGCGTCCGGATATAGGTACCACTTGAAACATGCGCCTCCACGTCGAGCCGCGGGTACTCATAGTTGATCATTACCAACTCGTGCACGGTCACTTGGCGCGCCGGCATCTCAACTTTTTCTCCGGCCCGGGCGCGCTTGTACGCTTCCTGACCGTTGATCTTTATGGCCGAATACACGGACGGCACCTGGGTCACCTCTCCTGTCAGTTGGGCAATGGCGGCCTCCACTTCTTCAGACGTCGGCACTTGCTTAGAGACGGCTGTCTTCTCGCCTTCGTTATCTCCGGTCGTGCTGGTAGCGCCCAACTCGATCTGGGCGACGTAGCGCTTGTCCAGCTTAGTAAGCTTCTCGGCCGACTTCGTCGCCGTACCAAAGAGCATCAACATCAAGCCGCTGGCGAGCGGGTCGAGCGTGCCGGCGTGGCCAATCTTGCGCACACCGGTGCTACGCCTCAGTCGCCGGATGACGTCAAAAGAGGTGATTCCGATTGGTTTATTTACGAGAAGTAGGCCGTTCACGCGCGGCTTAGGACCGCTCGGATTCAGGCTGGTCGTCGCCCTGGCGCTGCGCCAGGATTTCGCTGGCCGCGGCAAAGTCTGCCATGGGCTGCATTGAAGGCAGCGCAGTCGTATGCGGCTGAGCCTCGGGCTCAGGTTCGGCCATCATTTCGATGTGGCCGGGGTCGATAATCGGCAGAGGCAGATCATTGCGGTTTTCGGCACGGGTTTCTGCCAGCTGCGGCAGAGGCGCGGACTGGGGCTCCACTACTGGAGCGGGCTCCGGCTGAGGGGCCGGCTGACGCTGTTCCTGCTGACGCTCGGGGCGCGGCTCCTGCTGACGTTCATGACGAGGCTCGGAGTTGCGCTCGTGACGCGGTTCATTCTGCTTGTTCTGGTTGCGGTCATTCTGGCCGCCACCCTTGCCATCCTTGTAGAGCGCCTTCACGACGGCCTGCTGTCGGGCGCCAGCTGCCATCATTTGAGCGGCAACGGTCAGGCTCTTGGACGTCGTGTGCGCGGCAGTGAAACGGTCGGTCGAGCCGACGATACCCATCAAGAGAGCTGTCGCGATCTGGTCGTCGATGATTCCGCCCTGCAGGCTCTCGGCCAAGGCCACCAGCATCTCACAGAGGCTCGAAGCGTTGGGCTCTATCAGGTTTACGGCGCCGTAGTTCTCGTTGGAGCGGTGGAAGTCGAGGTTAATGACCGGAATACGCTCAAACAGGCTCATGTTCTGCTCGTAGACGCGGTCGATGCGGGCGCGGGTGGGCACACCCAGCACGATCGCCAGGTCGTACTCCATCTGTGCCTGGCCGTAGTCGAAGGTCACATCGCTGGGAGCGAAGTTACCCTTGAACGGGGTCACAAAGACGTTGAGCTTATTGTCGATGACTTCATAGCGCAGCTTGTCGACTTCAGACTTGGAGACGTCGAGCTTCAATATGAAATCACGTAGACCGCGCATGTCGCGCTCTACGAGGTTGGTCTCGAGCATGTTAGTGCTCGGAGGGAGGCTGTCGGTAACGCAGCCACCTGGTCGACCGAGGGGTGCTGACCGGTGGTGATGAGAATCGTCTCAGACTGGCGAATCGCTTCGGATGTCTGCTGTTTCGGGGTCAAATCCATGCGCATAATCTAACTCATTTTGGCCGTTTTGTCAATAGTTACGCTTATGGTTAGCGCTGAGGGTACCGGCACTGGCTCCAGATACCTTTACAAAAGCCCCTGTATCGGGTATATTCCGTTGGTATTTAGGAACTATTCATGCCCATCATTAAGTCAGCTATCAAGCGCGCCAAGCAGTCCCTCGTCGCCCGCAGCCGTAACCTCCAGGTTAAGCGTGCGGTCAAATCCGACATTTCTGCTCTGCACGCTGCCATCGCCGCCGGCGACGCCAAGGAGATTCAGATCAAGCTCAACGAGGCTTACTCCGAGATCGACCGCGCCGTGAAGAAGGGTACGCTGCACAAGAACACCGCTGCCCGCCGCAAGAGCGTCCTCGCTCACGCGGTCGCTAAGGCTTCTGGTGCCGAGGCCACTCCGGCCGAGACCAAGACCACCAAGGGTGCGGGCAAGAAGGCCACGGCCACTAAGACTGCGACCAAGAAGGCTCCAGCCAAAACCGCCGCTAAGCCTGCTGCCAAGAAGCCGGCCGCGAAGGCTGCCGCCAAGGCTCCGGCCAAGAAGGCCGCTGAAAAGAAGACCGAGAAGTAACTCTCTCAATCGCAACTAAGCAAGGGGCCTCCGGGCCCCTTCTTGTTATCATCGCTTTATGACTACCGACGAACTAAAAAAAGACATCGTCTTCGACGCCAAGCTCGCAGGGCACGATCTTACTTTCCACTCCACGTGGGGGCTTTTTAGTCCCAAGCAGATCGATGAGGGAACTGCGCTTCTGGTGGGCCAGCTTGAGATCGCAAAGGATGCGCAGGTATTAGACCTCGGCTGCGGGTATGGTCCGCTGGGACTGGCGATTGCCAAGATGGCGCCGGCCGGACGGGTTGATCTGGTGGATAAGGACTTCGTCGCCGTAGGCTATGCGAGCTTGAATGCCCACGTGAACGGCATCGAGAATACTGAAGCGTATCTGTCCAACGGGTTCGAGCAGGTACCGGCAGACCGCAAGTTCGACGTTATCGTCTCCAACATCCCAGCTAAGATCGGAGGCGAGCTGCTGAGCATCTTCCTGCACGACGCTTATGAGCGACTCAATCCAGGCGGGAAACTCTACGTCGTCGTGATCTCCGGGCTGAAGGACTACATGAAGCGAAATCTCACCGAGGTCTTTGGTAATTACAAGAAAGTGAAGCAGTCCAAGACGTACACAGCATCGGTAGCGGTTAAGTAGCACCAAACAGAGAAGGGCGACTGTAGGGGGAAATAACAGTCGCCGGACCAAGCAAAAGATAAGAAGTCTTTCGCAAGGATTTCGTAATTCCGGTTGGAACATGAGAGTAGGAATTACTGTAGAGGGTAAACCTTTGTCACATATCGGGTGCAAGACCTTAGTCGATAAGCGACAGGCTGGGCTCGAAAATCGCTGTTCATTGGTACTGGACCAGTAGAACTATTGTCCCGAGCCAGCCCATCACGGTGCGCTGGGTTGCCAATCGTGGCGAGGTAGCGGTCCGGAGGGGATCAGCTTTTTAACCTCAGGCTAACCAGGTATCGCTCGCGCGAGGCGGGAGTGCTTCGCGGCAAGGGTTGCTTCGTGGCAGCAGGGTTGTCGCTCTCGCGGTACGGGGGTCATCGCTAGAGACGAAGAGGCATCACTGGCGTGATTGGCTTTAGCTGTCGCTAATTACCTGGGCTGTCGCCTGGCTGCTCTTCGTATCCCGAGCTCTCTCCGTCCGGAGGCGCTGCCACCCTGCGGTGCCTGCTGTGTGGCCTACCGTGACTGGGTTTGGGGTGCTCACCTGTCGAGGTGCTATGCCGGGCGGGACCCGGCACGTTCACTATCCCACTTTATCGCTCGATTAGAAGAGCAAATGGCATCATTCCATTGACAAAAAACAAGGCTGTCCAGTGGGTCTGGCAGAGAGTACAATGACACGCAGTATGGATGATTACACCACCCTCCAGGAACTTGGCCTCAAAGAAGTTGAGGTCAAAGTCTACACCGCCTTACTCGAAAGCGGACCCACCTCCATTCGCGGCATCGCCGCCGCCGCCAAAGTTAATCGCGGAACTACCTACGAAGCCCTCAAGAGCCTGGCCGAAGCCGGTCTCGTCGCCTATACCCGCAAGGGCGAGCGCAACAAGTACCGAGCCGAAAGCCCGGAAAAGATCTACGACCTCATTGCCGAGAAGCGCCGCACCCTGACTCAACTCGAAACTGAGGCTCGCAGCCTCGTCCCCAGCCTCATGGCCATTAGCCGCCACGGGCTGGGCGAACCCGCCGTGCGCTTCTACGAAGACGACGAGGGCATCGTGGTCATCCTGCGCGACGTCCTGCATACCGTCTCACAGTTGCCCCGCAAGGAGTATTACGCCTACTCGTCACGTACACTGCGCAAGTATCTCTACCGCCGCTTCCCCAACTTCACCCGCCGCCGCATCGATGAAGGCATCTTCGTCAAAGTCATCGCGGTCGGTGAAGGCGGTGAGTCCGATGAGAGCTCGGAGCGCCGCTGGATACCTGAGCCACCTGCGTCCGACCTCTCCAGCTACACCCTGGTCTATGGCAACAAGATCGCCTTGATCTCCGTATCCCCTGACGACACTCCGTACGGCGTAGTTATCGAGCAACCGGGCGTCGCCGCGATGCAGAGACTGCTGTTCGAGACCCTGTGGTCAAAGCTGCGATAAGATAGCTCTATGCCTAAACAACCCGCCGACCCATTACGAGCTAGGCTCCTCGAGCTGGTCGAGGAAATCGAACAGCACACTGCCCAAATGCGAGACTTCGCCGTCTCTCCGGGAAACTCCTGGCTGGCCAAGGGTGAACTGCAAACCCTCAACACCCTGCTAAGTGATATGGAATCATTGCTCGAAGATATTAAGCAGGCAGATTACGAGTCCGGCTACTAAGCAATCTGCCCTCAGTGCTGCCTGCTACTAACGCTGTCTGATACGCGGTAGATTAGTTGCTCCACGGCCGCTTCAGCCTTGATGCGGCCGCTCTTGATGTCGTACTCGCAATCCGCTGCCGCAGCATAAGCTCCCTTGAGCGTCTCTTCGTCCGTGTTGCTTTGCGCTGCCATCATCTTGCCGGCTACGTACGGCGACATACCGGCCGCCTTGGCCAACTCCGCCGGCGACATGTTGGGCGCGGTCTTGGCCAGCAGCAGGTTGCGCAGCTGCCACTGCACCATCGTGAGGATATAGATTTCGGATTCCTTCTGCTTGAGTAAAGCGTGGTAGCCCGATAACGCCGGCGCCGTCCTACCTGACGCCATCGCTTCCACCAGGTCAAAAATGCTGCGCTCCACGCTCGGCGCCACCAGCTCTCGGACCGTTTCGACCGTGACTTTGGAGTCGTAGTTTACGAGCTTGTTGACCTCACCTTCGAGACGCCACTGGTCCTCCCCGGCCATGTCTACCAACTCCCGAATGGCTGCATTGTCTGCCGACCCGCCCATCGCCTCGATCTGGCCCTTCACCCAGCCCAGCAGCCTCGGGCCGCTCAACGGCTCAAATTTCATCACCTTGTCCGCCTTGCTCAGCGTCCGGAATGTAGTCGTGCGCTGGTCGACTTCGCGGTCTACAAAAACGGCCACGGTAGTATCCGGAACCGCGGCCAATATACCGGCCAACTTGTCACCCAGACTCTTATTGGTCGCCAAGCCCTCTACGATCACAAGCCGGCTGGTAGCCAGAAACGGGCTCGCCTGCAAGGTTGCGCTCAAATCACGTGGCTTAACGGTCGCTCCGTCCACCCGCTCCAGTCCATAATCCGACCCGGCTTTCGCTCGATAAGCATTCATCATTTGACCCAGCTGTTTGCGCAGAGCGTAAGTGTTGGCCCCGTAAAAGAATAGCGTCATATTCTGTAGAGTGTACCATCGAGCTGTGACCACAGCGGGTGCAGCGCTATAATTAGCACAAGCAGTATAGCAGCTAGGATTTACCAAATGCGGAATAAGTACATGTGGATGCTACTGGCGACAGTAGTTGCGGGCGCACTTTCGGGGATAACGCTAATGAAGTCGGAACTTGCTCTTTACTGGGGGCCGGGGTTCTTCTTCGGCTTGGGCACCGGCATCGTTTTTATGAAATTCGGCTATTTGAATCGGTGGACGAGGATGGTGTGGGTCGTAGCATCAATGCTCATATGGTACTTGGTGGTCTATATGTTTATCGGCCTGCGTGAAGGACCCCTCTTAA
>JAQZBT010000076.1 GCA_029237755.1 Candidatus Saccharimonadota bacterium | reverse complement strand
GGTGTTTATAGATGATGACCCGGCAAACGCAGAGGCCGCCACGAAACTAGGCATGAAGGGAATTACCTACACCAGCCCCGAGCAACTGGCCACTGACCTGCGCGCGCTTATACCCGGCCTACCGAAGACTATCTAGGTAACCCTGCAGGCGGCCCTTGAGCGCTTCGATCACATCGTTCGCGTTCATAAACTCACCAATATCGCGCATCTTCCAGCTCTGGCCCTCATCGCCAAACTTCACTGCGTCGAGCTCGTCCTGAGTAATCTTCGCGACCATAAATAGCGCCGTTAATTTCGGATCGTGCATGGCGGGGTGGGCCGAGTGCCAGATGATCTGATCTTCATTCAACTGGATGCCCAGCTCCTCATCGACCTCACGCGCTGCGCATTCGTATGGTGTCTCGTTGCCCTCTCTACCGCCACCCGGGAAGTCCCATAGCCCGGCAAACCTCAGCCCCGGCTTGTCATCGCGGTGAATCATCAACACTTTATCGTTGTGAATCAGCGCAATTTTGACGCCGGTAAAGTCTTCGCGTGAATGGGTGGTCATGGCTCAATCATACATGGCCCCTTAGGTCTGGATTTTTTATTACACTTATGGTATAATGTTGCGCATGTCTAGTACCTTGAGGCGCTTCGTCGCCATCCCGGTCCTGTCCATCGTCGCTCTCATCGTGCTCGGGGCATGCGGCTCCGACGCTGAGTCAGCACCCGACACCCCTCCCTCGACCTCGGCCTCCGCGCCGGCGTCAACCGACTCCTCGGCGCAGTCCGACGAGCCGGCAGGCACCACCATCGGCGATCCCATCGCCGTTGACCGCAAGACCGTTGGCGAGCTCGACGGCCTCGTCGAGGAGCAAGGCGACAAGATCGTCTGCAGCCCCACCTACGGGGACTCCATCACCGTCAAGGTCGGCGGCGCCGTTGCCCACAGCGAAGGTCTGTCCGTCAAGGCCGCGGTGGACGAGATCGGTGACGTCACCGTCACGTTCATCGGCAAGGGCGAGGTCTATGGCCTCGACACCGGAGTCGTCAACGGCGCCTACCCCTACTCGGGAGGTCGAAACGCTCCTCCGGCCGCGAAGTCCCTCCTCCTCGACGTGGAGGACTTCGAAGGCATCGAGGCCAAGACGATCGAAATCTGCGGCGTCGGCAAGTAGCCGGCGCGAGACACCGCAGCAAACTCACCCGTCCGATTATGGCCGTCACCCCTCCCGGGGGTGGCGGCCTCGACATTTCTGGCAATTATTCCAATCAAAAAAGCCGCTGCTTCTGCAGACGGCTCTTTTGGTGACCCCACGGGGATTGTGGCTACGCCACCTCCCTGCGGTGCTCGCAAATCACTCGAGCAAGCTCGGCGTTTGCTGCGCTCCTGTGACTGCGTCACCTCCCTGCGGTACTCGGAGATAGTCGAAGCAAGCTTCGCTCTCTCCTGCGTTCCTCGTCCACCGTCCACCGAACCCTCCGGGTTCTCATACCCTGTGAGTCATCAAGCAATAAAAAAGCTCCACAAGGTGAAGCTTTTTTATTGGTGACCCCACGGGGATTCGAACCCCGGTTGACGGACTGAAAACCCGCTGTCCTAACCACTAGACGATGGGGCCGCGAGTGAGGAACGACGCGCATGTGCACATGCAGCGGCGATTCCGAGCGAGCGGCCACATACAAAGTATGGGGCCGTGACGCATCGCGTATCAACTTTCGCTGGAAAAGAACCAACCTATCCTAACATCTTTACGCCCGTATCTCAAGGCTCTATAATGCCCTCCGACCAATCAGGTCACCCCCTAGTCCCCGGGAGGCTCAATCACATGCCCAAACTAGTGCACGACTCCGCCCTTCAGCAATTCACGCTGGACGCGCCCCTCGGCAAGGCCGATATCGCCTACGTCGGCGACATCGAAGTCATGGTCACCTACGCCGTCGAGTTCGACGACGAGGAACTCAAGATCAAGGTCGGCCTCATACCGGGCCGCGGCGGCAGCGTCCTCTGGGTCCGGATGGCTACCGACACCCGCTACTGCAACTGGGCTCTGCCCAGCCGGACACCAGGCTGGGTCGAACGCGCCCACTCCGGCGCCCAACAGGCCATCATCGGCCTGCTCACTGACGCACTGCCCGTGAGCGTCGTCCACCGCACGTTCCTGAAGATTTGGCAGCGGGGCTACCGCAAAGCCCGCACTCAGGCCGCCCGGTTCGCCGCCTGATTCGGTCCGCTCTGGTCCGCCTCCCGCCGCTACGGCTTGAGGTGGACCGCGACCTGCAATTATTCAACTCCCGCTCCGTATACGCAGGGAGCCAAAAATAATACAATCATCTATCGGCCCAGATCACCGACCAAGGAGGAACTTAACAACCTTCCCCGCTCGCCGGCACCACCGGCAGCCTGCCATACGCCTGCCCAAGGAGGCAAACGCAATGAGCAGTCAAACCATCGACGCCGACGTCCTGGAGCGTCTCGGCTTACTCAAGGCTCGCTTGGTGACACCCGTCGTCTGCGACGTCAACATCGACGCCCTCGAGGTTGGTTTCGTCACCACCAATGAGCCCGGAGTCGTGCCTGATATCAAGGTTCTGGTTGGAATCATTCCCGGTACTACCGTGGTTCATTCCGCCAGGATCCTCAACGCCAACCACGACGCTCAGGCGTCCTGGCTCCGCCGTTCGCCGGAGGATATCCCGCCCCGGTGGGTCAGCGACATCGCTCCCGCCTGTATCACCGTCAACTATGCCCCCAGGGAGTACTCGGTCCGCCGCAAGATCCGCAACTGGATCCGCGTTCACCGGCGCTTCTACCGCAGCCGCCCCAACCCCTGATCTGGCCGGTACGGTCCGCCTTTCGTCCCCGTGACGCGAGGCGGGCCACCGCCTGCAATATTTGACGGCCATGTGCCAACATGGCATAATATCCACCGACACGATCACGCCCCCCGCACCACACAACTTAGGAGGTGCCTTAATGGCACAACAGGCACCTGCTGCCGGCCAGGAAGTCACTGGCGATGGCGACGAACTCGACGCCACGGTCAACGCCACTCTGGCGCTGGCTCTGAAAGTCCTCAGCGAATACCGCTTAGGCCGCAACACCGTCACAGACGGCTGGGTAGAGGTAAGAGACAACGACCTCCAGGTCCGCTACAAGGACGGCCAGCTCCTCGTCAGAGTGGACTTCACCCCCGGCGTCACCGTCTGGACTACCGTCGTCGAGATAGAGGTCGACACCGGCATAGTAGTCAGGTGGTCCGCCGATGACGTCGTGCCAAAGCCGACTTGGGCCCTCGAGGCCCTCTCCGGCGCCCTCGGCATCTACGCTCAAGCCATGATCGAAGACGCGCAGATTCGCCACCGGGTGAAACTACTCGAGAGCGATCTCCTATACCGCACACGGAGCGACGACCGCCCCCAGCCGGGCACAGGCTAAGCCTGCTGCCCAACCAAGATCTGTCACCAATAACGGCTTGCCCCACCTTCCCCGGGGCAGGCCGTTCGGCATTTCTACCCCTCCCAGCGATTGACGCCGGACACCATAAGTGGTATAATAGCTCCGGCTTTTTGATCAGCTATTCGCACCCCGACACAGGAGGTTCTACTGATGGATGCTGAAGTCATCCAACTGCGTAACCCCACACGGCTCTCCGAGTCCGATGCCATCCTGGCCCGCGAGGCCTTGCTGTGCTACCGGCTCGAAGCACCGTTGCTCACCGAGTACGACATCCGCACAGACGGCATCGAGATCGTCTACGTGGACGGCGGATACACCATCACGGCGCACTTCCTTCCCGGTGTTCCTCTGCTAGCCATATCGCTGGCTATCCTCGACTCGCGCGGATTCAAGTCCACGTGGCTCGCCAGTGAGCGCAATGACAAGCCGTTCTGGGCCCAACAGGCCTTCGAAGGCGCGACCAGCTTCTACGCCTTCCTCATCCTCCATGATGACGTCCGGCGCGAAGCAATTCGAATCCTCGAACGCCGCCTTGAACTGGCGTATGTCCAGCCCGTCCACCCGGACGCCGGCCGCTACGTCCATCCGGACGAGCGCTAACCATGCACCATCTCCATCTGATCTAGCCGATAACGGTCTGCTCCCACTTCCCCGGGCAGGCCGTTTGACGTTTCTGCAGACATAAGCCTACCTTTATGCCTACACTCTGTGAACTCGCACAAATACATCACCGCCCGTACGCGTTAACATTTCCGTGTTGCTCTCCCAGCCGAACCTATAGGCCCACACGCGGGCGTCCGGCTGGGCATAGAGCAACTTTTTTGTTTGTGCGGCCCCAAAACCGCTTCGCAACATGCCCTAACCATTAGCACTTTGCCCAACCGCAAGCCTTAGCTCGCAATGCTACAATAGGCCCCGCATCTAAACTGAGGGCCTCTTGCTCAAAGCACTCTACAACCGCGCCTCCGCAAGTACTTTCCTGCGCAACAACCTCATCTTCCTCGGCGGCTCGACCCTCGTCTCAT
>JAQZBT010000075.1 GCA_029237755.1 Candidatus Saccharimonadota bacterium | reverse complement strand
CGCGGCGGCTCCGGCCGATCAAGTAGAAGACTAGGTCGAAAAGACCGTTTGGCTCAGTTTGACCGCCTGCTCGACACGTTCGAGGTTTCCGGTGGCTTCGGGCTTCATCTCGATCGAGACAAAGTTTTGGTAATGGACCTGGCGCAGCTGCCGGGCGAAGTCATCGTAGGCAGCGGCACCCTCGACGACCGGACCGAGGTTGGGGGCGCTGATATGGAAGTGGCGCGGCGGGTACTGGGAGACGTTCTCGGCCGGGTCGCCGGCCATGGTCATGCAGCCGGTATCGAGGTGCAGGGCAAAACCGGGCGAGTTTACGCGGTCTACCAGGGCCTGGCCCTCGGCGGCGGTGGTGACAAAGTCGCAGCCGTACTGGGGAGCGTTGGGCTCGATGCACAGAACCACGCCGGCGGCAGCCGCCCGGCGTCCGGCTTCGGCAAAGAAGGTGGCTGCTGCATCCATGGCCCTCTCCGGCGAGAGCTCCCCGCGCAGGCGGTTTTTGGGCGAGCCGAAGACGAGTACTTTGGCACCGAGCCCGGCTGCCAGATGGTAAGTATGGTCGAGATAGTCCAAGGTGCGGGCGCGGGTGGCGTCGTCGGCGAAGACCTTGAGGTCGGGCTGGCCAAAGAGGATGGCTTGCAGCGCGACGACCTCGAAGCCGTGGTCGGCCCAGAACTGCCTGGTCTCAGCGATCTCCCGGCTGGGAGCCTGTGACAGGTCCGGCCACTGACGGGTCGGCGCCAGTTCGATGTAGCGCACCCCCAGGTCCGACAGGAGCTTGGCGGCGGCGGCCTCCTCCCCCATCTGCCAGGCCAGGTTAGAAACGGCCAGTTTCATGCGCGGGACCGCTCGCGCTGGACGAAGTTTTTGATGTCTTGCAGCACCTCATCCTTGCCGGAGAGGTAGGGACCGGACCGGCCGTAGGCGGCGGCGTGCTTGGTGTGCATGTCATAGTTGGGCAGCTTGTCGGCGGGCAGCGTCTCTTGATCAAATTCCAGGTCAAATGCAGCTCTTGCAACTTCGGCCACCGAGGTGGGTTCGGCGGCAAAGTTAATCACCGGCAGCTCATGCTCGAGCGCCGTGGATACGTCGGACCAGACGCGATCGAGGTTGTAGAACTGGTATACGGCGCGGGCGTCGATGCGGTCGACGTTATTGTCGTGCAGGAAATCGAAGATGATGTTCTTCTTCAGGCCGTTACCGAAGAGTCCCGGCAGCCGGACGATGGTGGAGCGATCGAAGCGATCGCTGACAAATTGCTCGAGCTGGTAACGATTGGCGCCGTAGGGCGTGGCGTGCGCCGCATCCACGTCACTGTCTTCGTCGACACCGATGGGCTTGGTGTAGACGGCGATGGTAGAGATCAGCACGAAGCGGCGAGCCTTGATGGTAGCCAGGTGGTCCATCAGCTCCTGGATGCGGGCCAAGTCCCCTTCGGGATCGGCGTTGGCGATCCACATCTCGGGTTTGGTGGCGGAGCAGATCACCAGGTCGAAGCTCTGGCCGTCGATGTCGTCGATGTTCTTGGTGTTGTACTTGTGCGAAAAGTCGTGCTGGGCGTCGAGGTTGCCGCCGACGAAGCCGGTGTAGCCGATGAGGGCCTGTGCCATGGTTTCTCCTATCCCTGTATGCCTTGGTGCTCGTTGCATTATACTTAAACCTGACTGTTAACTGATATACATGATCTCTTTGCTCTCTCGTGTCCGCAGATTCAGACTGGGTTGGCGGCGAACACTGGAAGTCGCCCTATGGGCCGCAATCGCAGCGGGCCTGTTTTATGTGGCGCTGTTTGCAGTGACGGCCGTGTTTACAGCCCTTCACCACTCGCTCCACTTTGACGGCTACGCCGCGGACGGGCCGTTCCAGTTATATAACCCGCTGCGCCGGCTGGACGCCGGCCAGTTTCTCGGCCGGGACTTTCAGTTTTTCCATGGGTTAGGTGTGCCGCTGCTGCACTTCCCGTTTTTTAAACTGTTTGGCTCAAATATCTTTGCTTCCGAATTCACCCGATGGATGTTGGGGGCCGGCCTGTTTGTGGTCACCGCACTTACCTTCTTCCATGCCGGCCTGCGCAAGTGGCGCTACAGCTTGCTGGCGACGTCGCTGGCGGTGGTGGTATTTACGCTCATCGACTTTTCGGTCATCTACCCCAGCAACTCACTGGTGGGCATACGCTCGGCCACGGCCCTGGTGTTTGGAGCGGTGATGCTGTTGCCGATCAAGCGGGTGTGGGTGATCAAGGGCATCAAGGTGCCGGCCAAGCAGGTCATACTGGGGCTGCTGGCGGCCGTCGCGATCCTTTTGGGCACCGAGCAAGGTTTGGCGCTGGGTTTGGCGTACGGCCTGGTGATGCTGGGTCTGGGTATCCAGCACATCAAGCGGACGGTGATCGCCCTGGCGTGGTTTGGCCTCAGCGCGGGCCTGGGCTGGCTGGTGGCCTCGACGATATTTACGGCCGGGCATCCATTGGCGCCGATAATCTACTCGCTGTTTGAGGTAGGCAAGGACCAGAGTTGGTACTTCGGCACGCCGCCGAACCCCTACCTGAGCTGGAGCACCCTCTCGCACCACTTGCTGCATCCTTTCATGATCAAGGTCTACCTTTACGGCAGCGTGGTGGTGTTGTCCCTGGTGCTGCTGCGGCGGTTGAGGCTGATCGACTTGAGACTGCTGGCTGCCGGGCTGGTGATGGTGGTATATGGGGTGATCGCCTTTGCCGTCTCGGCTATCGGCGGGTACTTCAGCGCCGGACAGGCTGTGCCGCTCATGCGCATGGTGGTGATGCTCTGGATCCTGCTGTCAGTGCTGCTGCTCGAACGCGTCATCGTCTGGATTCAGCAGGCGCCGCGGACATCCCGACGCCGCCCGGCGCTGGGGTTGCTGGTCTTTCTGCTGTTGACAGGATTCACCTGGATCAGCATCAGCAGCGGCCTGAGAGCCATGGCCGCACTGCAGGCAAAGCCGTTGGTCCAGACGCTGAAGGAGGCCAATGGGGCGCGCAAGTCGGATGACCGGGGCGTGGTGAGCGCCTACTACGGTCACCGGATCGATAGTTTTGCCAAGTACACGCAGGCCAGCCGGTCGGTCTGGTCAACTTACGCCGGCCTGTACGAGAGCCAGGCGGGAATCCTGCATCCGTCGAAGGACGGTCATGACTACATCATCCATGCCCTGGGCAAGGAGCGCCGCGGCCAGTATGAGCGCGAGTTTCTGGAGACGCGCCCGGAGTTTGCGATCACGATGCGGCAGTCCTACTTCCCATATGAAGAGTGGCTCTGGCAGCACCACTGGACCGTCTACCGCCACTTGCTGATGAACTACCACATGATTGCACGCAACGATTCCCACTTCCTATGGCAGCGTAACGAGACGGTGAAAGATAACGACCAGGAGTGGCAGCGGGCGCCGGCCGGGAAGACCCCGGGCTCAGCCGTGTTGCCGGCACCGGGCGATGCCAATGTCGTGTACGAAGTGAAGGTCGACTACGAGGCGAAGCCAACCCTGCCTTTGACTACCAACCTGCCCCGCTACTTCCTGCAACCGGAGAACGCCTCAACCAAGACTGCCGTCGCCCTGGCGCCCTATCTGACAACCTGGCAGTTCCCGTTGACGAGCATTCGCGGGACTCTACCGTTGACGCTGACTCCGCGGGTGGACGGTCTCTTCCTCGGCGAACTGAAGGTGAAGCAGATCAGCTACCGCCCGATCGCGATCGACCCGCTGAATGAGGACCTGATCATGGATGCCCACTGCTTCGAGTGGACCGGCATCGGCGCGGGCGGGCGGTGGTCGAAGAGCCCCGTCTGCACCGAGTATTTCGCTAAGTACTAAGGGTTGTAGTGGCCCAACGCGGCCTTGAAGAGCGTCTTGATTACGCCCAGGTTGCCCTTCACCGGGCTGATCTTGGTCGGGGTGGGCTGACCCTTGGGATATGTGCGCGTCACCGGGATCTCTTTGACTTTGAATTTGAGGTTCGCCGACCGGATGGACAGGTAGTAGTGGAACTCGTAGCCGGTAAAGATGGGGCGGAAGACGGCCATGCGCGGGTCGGTCAGGAGCTTGCGGCTATAGGCGCGGAAGCCGTTGGTGGTGTCGGTGTAGCGGTACCCGGCGGAGAGACTGATGACCGGGGCGTGCAGCAGGTGCACCCCGATGAGGCGCTCCAGGGGCGTATTGACGGCGCGGCCGCCCGGGATGAAGCGCGAGCCCTGGATGTGGTCGAAGCCGGCATCGAGCTCGGCGACGAAGCGCGGGATGGCTGAGACGTCATCTTTGTTGTTGCTTGATCTTCTCGCCCTCGTTGATCAGGAAGACAGCGATGGCATATTTGGTCTGCTTGTCCCGAAACTCCGTGACATCGAACGCCGGGACGCTCCACTCAGGCTGAAACTGCAGGGAGCTGGATTGGTAGCGCTTCATGGTAAACCCGTAAATAACAGTCCTCATGGTATCATGGCAGCCAATGCGGTATGACTATCTGATCGTGGGGGGCGGCTTCTTCGGGGCCCGGCTGGCAGTCGAGCTCGGTCGGGCGGGTCAGCAGGTGCTGGTGCTCGAGCGCGAGCACGATCTGATGCAACGGGCGTCTTACGCCAACCAGGCCCGGGTGCACGGGGGCTACCACTATCCGCGCAGCCTGCTGACGGCGCTGCGGTCGCGGGTCAACCTGCCGGTCTTCTCGGAAGAGTATGCCGACTGCATCGACGACCGCTTCGAGAAGTACTACGCGATCGCCACCAACTTTACCAAGGTGAACGGCGAGCAGTTCCGGATGTTTTGCGAACGCATCGAAGCGCCGATCCGCCGCGCGCCGGAGAAGGTGCAGATGCTATTCAATGCTGATCTGGTGGAGGCGGTATTTACGGTCGAGGAGTACGCCTTTGACGCCGTCAAGATCAAGCAGCGCCTGATCGACCAACTGGCCGCCGCCGGGGTCGAGGTGCGGACCGGTACTGAGGCCCGGCGCGTCAAGCGGGGGCCCCAGGGCCTGATCGTGGAGTTGGCTGACGGCGGGGGCGAGCAGGAAGTAGAAGCTGGCCGCGTGCTCAACTGTACTTACGCCCGTATCAACGAGCTCAACCGCGCGTCCGGGCTGCCGGAGATACCGCTCAAGCATGAGATTGCCGAGATCTGCCTGATCGACCCGCCGGAAGAACTGGGCGGCAAAGGCGTGACCGTGATGTGTGGCCCGTTCTTCTCGGCCATGCCGTTTCCAGCCCGCGGCAAGTACAGCTTCACGCACGTGCGCTACACGCCGCACACCGAATGGCATGAAGGTATGGGCGGCGCCGATGCATCCGACGCCTACGCTTACCTGGAGCGGCTGACGTTGAACTCCGCCTACATCAAGATGCTGGCCGATGCCAAGCGCTACCTGCCCAGCCTGGCGAAGGCACATTATGTGGAGTCGCTGTACGAGGTGAAGACGGTGCTGCCGCAGAGCGAGGGCGATGACAGCCGGCCCATCTTATACAAGGAGGACTACGGCCTGCCTGGCTACACCTGTATCATGGGGGGTAAGCTAGACAATATCTACGACGTGTTTAAGGAACTCTCCCGCAATGGCTGAACCGAAAAAGGTCGATACTCTGGTTACGGTCGTGGCGCCGATACTTGGGACCACCGAGGCGCTGGTCGGCTTCGTCAAAGAAGCGCTGGAGCTGCTCGACAGTACCTACACCAACTATGAGCTGGTGCTGATAGACGGCGGTGCGGATGAGACAGTGATTGAGCCGCTCCATGAGCTGCTGAAGGAACTCCCCTGCATCCGGATCGTCCGGCTGTCACAGAGCTCCAACCGCGACGTAATGGTGTTTGCCGGACTGGAAGCGGCGATTGGCGACTATGTGGTCGTGATGATGCCAACTACCGACCCGACGCGGGTGATAACCGATCTGGTCGAGATCATGCGCAAGGGACAAGATATAGTCTTTGGACTAAGCAAAACCCCCATACCACGCTCGCTGTTGGGATCGATCGGGGCCCGGGTGTTTTACTGGTACGGACGCAAATACCTGGGGCTGGCGATTCCGCCCGACTCGACCCACCTGGTGGGACTGAACCGCCGCTCGATCAATGCACTCACCCGGATCAAGGGGCGTTACCGGCATGTCCGGCACCTGACCCGGCAAGTGGGTTTCAAGACGGGCACGTACCACTACACTCAGCTGGACGGCGGTACGAGTGCCAAAGAACGCGGGCTGGTAGAGTCGTGGCGGTTGGCGAAGGAGATTATCGTGAGCTACTCGCACCATCCACTGCGCGTAGTGAGCCGGCTGGGCCTGGTGGCCAGCGCGGTCAACCTGATATTCGCGACTTACGTCATCGCGGTGTATGTGCTCAACCGGCGGGTTGCTGAGGGGTGGACGACCCTGTCGCTCGAGCTCGCGGTGATGTTTTTCCTGCTTTTCTTGATCTTGAGCGTGCTATGCGAGTACGTGGGGCGGATCCTGGAGGAGACCAGGGCGCAGCCGGCCTACCACATCATGGAAGAGATGGTAAGCACGGCTTTGGTGGCCGATGCTACGCGGCGCAATATTACGAAATAGCCTCGCTAGCGCTTGTTTTGAGTGCTTCCGCCGCGGAGCAGTCTAAACAGCCGGGCGCGGAAGACCCATCCTAGTGCGATGAGGACGAGCAACACACCGATGGCAGCCAGCCTTTGTTCAGTCGTGCCCAAGACCTGGCTCTTGGTGTCAGTGGCGACAGCCGGCGTGGCGGTGGGACTAGTGCTCTCAGTAGGGCCCTCGGATTCGGGGCTAGAAGTGGCGTCTGGCGCGGAGGGGCTGGGAGTTGGGGCAGGAGCAGCTGGACGACGGACGGTTACGCTCTTGGAAATCCCTACTCCACCCCGGTCTGTGGCTACCACCTTGACGACGAGGCTACTCTGGCTAGCGGGAAAGTCGAGCGTGGTAGAAAATTTATACCCACCGACAGGTATGGTGACCGTCTTCCCATTCACTACAACGTGAGTGAGGCGGAGGCCGTTATCATACGCTTCGCCACTGACGGTAATACTCGTAGCATCAGTCGTTTGCCCGTCGACGGGAGTGGCGATATTCAGCACGGGCGGGCCCAGGTCCACCGAAAAGGTAAAGAACGGCGTGGGTGTACTGCAGTCTGACTGCGCCCAGCTTTTGTTGCCGTCTCCGTCTGAAACTTCAGCCTTTATCTGGTGCATGCTGCCCGTCAGGTTGCTGCTGTCCCAGGGAGCAAATCGAAATGTCTTGGCCTTACCGCCATCCGAAGTCTCGATCGCCGTCGTCGATGTACTTAGTAACTCTCCATCGAGGTAGAACTTGACGGAGGTCGGGGCGACATCATCCGTGGCAAAGACCAAAGGGGCCGGCGTCAGAGGCCCGATTAGGGATTCACTGCACTTCCAGTCGAACACGCCCGCCGGTGGCTGCGAGGCTGAGGCTAAGGCCGGTACAAGAAGTGAGGCGGCGAACAGTAAAGTGGCGGCTGCCAGTCTAACGTAATTCATGTCTGTATTTAACCATAAGAACTAAGTGTACCCTAAAACGACTTTGAGCCCCCGACCGGGAGCAGGGCTCGCAGTCGGAGGCTCAGGCCTCGGTGGCCGGGGTCAGATGACCCACTGGCGCTTGGGGTCCCACTCGGGCTGGATGCCGAGTGAGGCGGCGTAGGCGACGACCTTGGGGATGATCAAGGCCGCCTGGTTGTCGCGCTTGCGGTCGAAGTCATCGTTGCCCTCTTCCGCCAGGGTCATCTCGACGGGGTGGACGAAGGGGAGGAAGAGGGTGCCGACCCTGACGCCGTTGAAGCGCGCGTCCAGGAGCGGCATCCAGAGATACTCCCACTGCCGGCCGTGCTTGCCCAGATCGAAGTCCAGCAGCAGTGCCATGCCGGTGCGGTTGAAGGCCCGGATGCCAGAGGCGGTGTCCTCCGGCAGGCCGAGACTGGCCAGGGCCCTCGACATGACCCGCTCGGTGATCTGCTGGTACCAGGGCAGGGACGCGAACCCCTCGTCCGGGCTGCGGCCGATACAGATGATGTCCGACTGGTCTTCGTCCAGTGCGGTCACCACCTGATCGAGGATGTGATGCTCGGCCAGGCCGTACTTCTCCGGATCGATGCGCAAGACGCGCTCGGCACCGAAGTCGTAGGCCCAGCCCACGCTGGTGAGGGTTTGCGGGCCGATGCCGGGGTTGTCGCGCCCATCGAGAACGACGGCGGACGGGAAGAGCTTCCCGACGTCGGCCTTGAGGGCGTCGTGCTCAGGTGACGTGTCGGTCACGATCAGCGGGTAGGCGCCGGGGTCTGTGGCGTCGAGTTCGGCGAGTTTCTCAACCGTCTTGAGGAAGAGGCCACGCCGGAACTGATCGTCCGGTCCCGGTCCGTAGTAAGTATTGGTCACCACGACCAGCTGGGCATTGCTGAAGGAGCCGGCTGACGACACTCCAATCACCACCTTTGCAAAGAGAGGTTCGGTATGCGGACGCAGAGCAGCATACTTCATTTGATTGACCTACGCAACAAAAGCATGCACAATAATGCGGCTCGACCATCCGGAAGAGTGTGTGGCAAGGGAGCGCTTCCCTGCCTCGCCCGCCGTTCGCCCCTTGGGAGGATGGATGACAAGCGTAGTTGTATCTCGCACGGACACGCTCGGCCTACAGGTTGTGAGTTACCGGGTGATGGACCGGGACCCGCGCGGGCCCTTCATCATCCCGATAGAGCTCGAAGCGATGCAGCCCGCCGGGCTCGAGTTGCGCGGTCCCCTGCGGCAGCTCAACCTGTCGGTCTCCACGGAAGCCGGCACGACCCGAGGGCTGCATGTCAGCAATACCGGCAAGTACTGCGCCGCGCCGCTGCCCGGTCACCGCTTCTGTAACGTGGTGGTAGACCTGACGCACCCCGACA
>JAQZBT010000074.1 GCA_029237755.1 Candidatus Saccharimonadota bacterium | reverse complement strand
TACAATAGCGAAAAGGAGGCCCGGCAGAATGAGCGACGAGACGCAGCCTAAACCAAAGCCCACACTGACCGAGCATGTCCGTACCATGGATAAGCGCCTGCGCATGATGCTTATAGCCACCGCTCTGCTATTGGTTCCCGGCATCGGGCAGTTCGTTGCCCTGCGCGACCTGGCCGTAGACCAGGAGCTATCCGTGCTGGCCTTCTTCTTCATCTTCTCGGCCATCTTTATCGTCCCGACCAGCCTCATCCTTACCGCCGTCATCCTCTACCTCATCCGCAAGGACTGGCGCCGTCACGAGAAGCTGGCCATCCTCGGGGTCCTCAACCTGTTGCTCATACTCAACGTCACCTGGTTCTTCATCAACGCCTGCAGCTGGGGCCTGGTCTTCGGCGTCGCGATACCATCCTGCAAGTGAGTGACGGCGAGCTCATTCGACGTCTCGAACGGATCGACATCTACAATCATGTCCTCGTCGAGTTCTTGTTGGTCTGGGCCAAGGCCAAGCCTGCGACCACCTGGCATACCGCTACTTCCTTCTATACCGAAGGTCTTCCCACAGACCACCGCACCCACCCGCAGTTCGACGAACTGGTCGCGTGGACCAAGGCTGCCGGACTGGCTTATGAGCTCCATGATGAACATATCGATGACAAGGGCCGGACCTTCGACCGCAAGACCGGTAAGCCGACGGGCGAGATCTACTCGGCCCGGTACCGGATTGCCGGGGAGCCGCTCAAGACCGCCGAAGACCGCCTCACCCTGCTAGCCGCTCAAGACGCCAAGTGGCTCACCAAGCTGGTCGAGGCCGACAGGACAGGCGACGACAAGCTGCTCGGGACCTGCTTCGGCTTCGCTCTCACTGCCATTCAGGCGTACGTCGCCGGTACCTGTGTACCGCCCAACCAACCTGAAATTCCGCTCGAGACGCGCGCCTTTGCGCACTTCATGGTGTCGCCCGATCATTGGCAGGATGAGGTGGGCGTGGCTGCCCGCTGGAGCCAGGTCGTCAAGGAACTTTCTCCGAAGTTATACGAGGCCTCGCTCGATTATGAGCGTCGCCGGCGTCGCTCATAGCGCTCATGCTACGATAAAAGCATGGAACCCAATCAGGGCACACCGCTGCCCACGCCCCCGACGCCGACTCCCGCCGACCCGCCACCCGCGCCCGGCCAGCCGACCAACGTCGATATCAAGCGCGAGATCACCCGCGAGCAGATCCGCCGCCTGCGCGACCCGCTCCCAGTACGTATCTTCAATCTAGTCGCACCCATGATCGTCCTGGGCGCGCTCGGCGCTTTCGTCTACTACTCGCTCGTCCTCTACAAGCCCACCGACGGCCTGGCCTGCGGCAACGAAATTCAAAAGCAAGCCGACATCGCCGTTCACGCTATCCGCCAATGGGCGGGCAAAGAAGGCCAGGAATACGCCGGTTGCAACCAGTAGCGTATACTGGGCTTAAACCGTAAAGCGCTTATGCAGATACCAGCCTTCATGCCGGCCCTCGACACCAACGTGATCGTTATCTCGATCCTCGTTGCTATGGGTCTGTATGGTCTCATTGCCGGAAAGCAGCGCGTCCGGATCCTCATCCTGAGCGTTTATGTCGGTGTGGTTTTCGCTGAGCAGCTGTCCGATGCGGTCTCGCCGATGCTGGGCATGCTCTCCGGCGGCCAGGTCAGCTGGCTCCTGCTCGGGCTGCCCATCGTAATCTTCGGTGTCCTTGGCGGCCGCTTCCACAAAGGCGAAAAAGGTTTACCCGTGACCAACATCATCGTCGGCATCCTCACCGGCGCCCTGATTGTGTCGAGCGCCCTCTATCTGTTACCTACCAGCGAGACCAAGAGCATCAATGACTCGTCGTTCATCGCCATGATCCTGCACCGCTACCACCTCTGGTTCCTGGGCCTGCTGCCGGCGGTCGCGATTATCCTCGGCCTGATCAAGAAGCGCGAGAACCATCACTAGTTTTGTGCCGCCCCAACTGAATTGTCAGATAGGGGAGATTACGGTATAGTTGAGCGGTTAAAAATCGATGGGGGCCCATAGCTCAGTTGGTTAGAGCAGCTGCCTTTTAAGCAGCGTGTCGTGGGTTCGAGTCCCACTGGGCCCTCCAAAGAAAAAGGCTGACACTCGTCAGCCTTTTTCTTTGGAATGATTCAACGGACTCGCACGTCGCTAGTTCGTCTAGCGCCGACTCACAAGCTCATTGGGAGCAGATGCAAGATGAGGAGGCGCAGGTCGCGCAGCGACAGTCCCACTGGGCCCTGTTACTTCGGAACGGCCGACCCTTGAAGATCAATTCGGCGAAACTCCTCGAACATACCAGTCTCGTCCTGCTTCGCCAAGGCAAAGTGGTCCAGGCGCGCCGGCAGCGTGAACCTCCTAGAACGCAATAACTTCTGGGCAATCTCATAGCCTTCGGCCGAGAGGTCTTTGTACGCTAGCGCGACGTGCGGGAAGTAGGGCGTGTGCATCCTATAGAACAACCGCTCCTTGGCCGTCACCGTCTCCACCGCATCCATCAAATGTTTCAACTCGTCCGAGAGATGGACCCCCAGAAAGACGGTATATGGCGTGTGGTCCGGCAGCGAGCCCCCGCTCCAAAAATCGATGTAGTTTATGCCATTGATGAGTATCTCAAGCGGCTTCATGCCAGATGTGGCCGCCCGGAGCCGGTCGGTATACGCGTCCACCTGATCGTCTTCTATCCAGGCTTCCGAACCCACGCTCACGTGCGGGTGCCATTCGCTCATGACGGCGTGGGTATCGCATTCCACTTCCAACTCACGCTGAAGCTCCCGAACAGCCTTCGCCGACTCCGGGTCTAGGTGAGCGATCAGGGGATAACGATTCATATGTGCATAGTGACACATTGACGAATCGGCCGCCACGTATTAATTCACTTTTGAAAGTTGAGTGGGCTCAGGAGCGTTTTATATGTGCGTTACAATTGCCATAGCATGAGCGCAAACATCGATCATCTAGCGAAAATCCTCTGGGATTACCTCAACCTGGGCCGCAAACTCTCGCCGGCCAACGCCATTGTCGCCCTTGGCAGCCTCGATACCAGAGTCGCCGAACGGGCCGCTGAGCTATGGCATGACCACCTGGCTCCGCGAATCGTTGTGTCCGGAGGATATGGCCGGCTCTCCGCGCCCGGTGCCAGAGAGCCGGAAGCACGGGCTTTCGTGCGCACCCTGGCTTTGGCTCGCGTCCCCGAAGCCAAGGTATTAGTAGAAGACAAATCCACCAATACCGAAGAGAACCTCAGGTTCACTATGGCCTTACTACACCGAAACCACATTGACGTTAGGAGCCTCATTCTCGTCACTTTGCCCTATATGGAGCGACGGGCCTCCGCTACCGCTGGCAAAATCTTCCCTGACCTCGGAATCCAGGTAGCATCTCCCGAAATTGAGTACGAAAATTACCCGCTCAAGGCCGCAGGCAAGGACCGGCTGATCAACAATCTGGTCGGCGAAACGCAACGCATCCTCGTCTACCCGGAGCGCGGCTTCACTATTCCGCAACCTATGCCCGAAGAGGTCGAGCAGGCGATGTACCGGCTGATTAACCTGGGATACGACCAGCAGCTGGTGCGCTAGCGTTTGCTACAATGGCCGGGCATGCGCCGCACTACCGTTATCTCCCTGATCTGCGCGTCTCTCCTGGCCGGTGTCGCCCTCGGGCGCCTCGGATACTTCTTCGTCATACCAGCCGTCGTTGCCGCTGTCGCGCTCACGTCGGCCGCTCTGCGCTCCCGCCGCCTGCTCCCGCTCGGCCTCATGCTCCTGGCGCTGGCGCTGGGCCAATACCAGGTCGAATCCTGGACCTCTGACCGCGCCCGCCTCACCGGACTCATTGGCCAGCAGATCACCGTCACCGGCCAGGTCATCGACGACCCGGTCGTAGGTGACAAGGGGAGAGTAAGCTATACGCTCGGCGACCTGAACATAGGCGGCCAGGCCACTCCGGGCGACATCGCCGTGTACCAACACCCGGTCCGCCTCCTGCGCGGTCACCGCGTCGAGCTCAGTGGCAAGCTCAAAGCCGGCTACGGCAACGACCCCGTCGCGCTCAGCTTCCCCAAACTCACTGTGCTTTCCCGCGACCAGAATGCGCTCGAACAATTTCGTGGCCGCTTCTTCGCCGGCATCCGCACCGCTCTGCCCGAACCCATCGCCAGCTTCGGTCTCGGCCTGCTCGTCGGCATCCGGGCCCTCATTCCCAAGGACCTACAAGAGACGCTGACTATCGTGGGCTTGAGCCACCTCGTGGCCGTCTCCGGCTACAACCTCACCATCATCGTCCGCGCCACCGACCGGTTGCTCCAGCGTGCCGGCCGCAGCGTTGCGCTCGTCACCAACTTCTGGCTCATTGGCGCCTTTCTCGTGATCACCGGCGCGTCGGCCTCCATCGTTCGCGCCAGTCTTGTGAGTGTGCTGTCACTCCTGGCTGCGTTTTATGGCCGCGCCTTCCATCCTGTCACGCTCATCCTCCTGGCTGCCGCAGCCACCGCCGGCTTCGATCCCAAGTACCTCACCGACCTCGGTTGGTTACTCTCGTTCCTGGCCTTCTTCGGCATCCTGGTGCTAGCCCCTGCCGTCGAAGCCAGGCTGCACCACCCCAAGCTG
>JAQZBT010000073.1 GCA_029237755.1 Candidatus Saccharimonadota bacterium | reverse complement strand
CGACCTTCAAGCTGGCCGTTCGCTTCCGGCCGTCACGGTCAACGGCCGTGACCTCTGCCACGTCGCGCACCGCCGGCACCCGCTCCAGGTAGTGCGACACCAGTCCGCCCACCGTCTCAAACTCGTCTTCATCCGGCAGGAATATACCCAGCTCTTCGCCGATCTCATCTGGCCGCAACAATCCCGACAGCACCCAGCCGCCCTTGGCCAGCTTCCGGATCGCCGACTTCGACCGGTCGTGCTCATCAAAGACTTCGCCCACAAGCTCCTCGATCAGGTCCTCCATCGTCACGACGCCGTCGGTGCCGCCAAACTCATCCACCACGATCGCCAGCTGCATGCCGCCTTTGCGCAGCGTCGCCAGCAGCGGGTCGAGCGGAATACTCGAAGGCACCACGATCGGCGGTTGCATGATTTGCTCAATCTTCACATGGCCGCGCTTGCTCTTGGACACGCCCAGCGCCTGCTTGATATGCACGATGCCGACGATGTCGTCGAGCGACTTCCCATAGACTGGAAAGCGCGAAAACCCGCTCGACTTGGCCAGCGCCACGACATGCGACACCGGTTTATCCCGCTCCAGTGCTTTCATGCGCAATCTCGGTGTCATTACATCGAGCGCCACCAGTTCACCAAACGTCAGCGACCGCTCCAGCATCAGGGCCGTCTCGCGCGGCAAGGTGCCACGTTCGGCCGACCGCCGGACCAGGCTCGAAAGCTCGTCGGCCGATCTCGCCGAGGCCAGCTCCTCCTGCGGCTCTACACCCATCTGGCGCACGATGAAGTTGGCACTTCCGTTGAGCAGGCGGATCGGGTACTTCATGATTTCGCTAAACACCCGCTGCGGCGCCTCGACCAACCGGGCCGTGCCCATCGGCTTGGCAATCGCCAGGTTCTTCGGCACGAGTTCGCCAAACACCATCGTCACCACCGTCGCGATGGCCAGTCCTATCACCACCGAAATTCCCGGCACCCAGTTCTCGGGTATACCCATCGCCAGCAGCACCGGCCCGATCAGCCGCGCGATCACCGGCTCGGCCAAAAAACCGATCGCCAGATTCGTCAGTGTTATCCCAACTTGAGCTCCCGACAGCTGTGTCGAGAGTGATTTGAGCGCCGCGGCCACGCCTTTGGCCCGCCGGTCGCCGCGGGCGGCCATATGCTCAACCGTCTGTCGGTTGACCGTGATAAATGCAAACTCCGCCGCTACGAACACGCCGCACGCTGCCACCAAACCGAGGGCAACGAGCAGCAGACCTAAATCAACAATCATGAACTGATTATATACGGCTGAGCTGTTAGCACTAGCGCTTCTGCGGTACCAGCCGGTCCGCCCGCTCCCGCATCATCTGCTTACCCCGTGTCACGTCGATCACAAAATCGTGGTCCACCGGATCGACCAGCGCCGGCGGCACTTCGGCGGCCTCCAAAAGATAGCGCACACACAGTTTCGCCTCCCAACTGCCCGCCGGCGCCGTCTCGTGCGCCTCTTCGCTCAAAAGTTCCGCCATCGCGCCGGTGATCGTCCAAAGCTGCGGCTGGTTGGGTCGTTCCGCCGCGTACATCACCGTCGCTTCCTCACCGTCCAACGCCGGCCGGTACGGGTGGTAGTTGACCCAACCATGCTCGCGCTCGACCAGCCAATATTCGACCGCCTTACCTGTGCGGTTAAGTCCCGACACTAGCCGCTGCAGCCCGATGTCGTGCGCCAGCGGCGCCAGTCCCTGCCGCCTCAGTCCATGAGCGATCACGCGCTGAGTCACACCCCACACTGCCGCGGTACCCTGATAGGGGTAGTAGTCACCCTCCAGACCCGCGTGGTCGAGATGCAACATCCGCACACCCACCGGCGTCAAAAAGCCGCGGTCAAATATCTTTGCCACCACCTTCTCGACCAGCTCCCGCCGGTTCGGCAGCTCATCAAAGAACGGTGTCGCCAGTAGTTCCATCGGCGCCGAGCTCAGTAGCTTCACCGGCCGCGCCGCGCCGTCCTCGTCGCGGTCCACCGCGGGCGCGAAGTAGTTAAACTCCGGCAGCCAAAAATGCTCGAGCGTCCGCTTCGGAATCTCGCGCGCCAGCTCCAGCCACTTAGCACGCTCCGGCGCGTCGCCAAACAGCTCGGCCGCCGCGTGCAACGCTCCCACCGCGATACCCTGGTTCTCTATATACGCCACCGGCGCGTACCGGTTCACCGGCTCGCCGTGGTCGCCCTCCGGATGGTAGTACGAGTCGATCCCGTCGCGCATCACCGCCGACCAACTTGTTTGCTTGGGATTCATGGTCTGGACCTCCATCAGGCCCAGGTCCGACCGTTCAATCGTCCGCACGAGCCACCCGGCCACCCGCTTCGCCGCGTTGCGGATTGAGCGGATCTCGCCCGACGGCCGGTGCACAAACTGGTCATCCAGCACATCGTCACCGTGGATCCGGCAATATTCCGCCAGCACCGTCAGGTACCGCGCCGCATCTGAAGCGTTATAGACAATAAATCCATACTGGTCGTCATAACCGACGCCCCACTTATCCAGCCAATACCGCCACTCCTCCACGAGTTTCGGCGACATTACCAGTCCGCTCGGTTTACCCTGGGCGACCTGATGGGGGAGTCGGTCGAGCTCCTCCTCGGTAGCCGGATCGTCCTTGATGCCCTGCTCCTGCGGAATGTGGCTGAAACCCTCGCGCACCAGAGATGGGAGCAGAGTCATCAGGTCATCCATGGCCTGGAGGTAGTCGCGCGTAAACCGGGCATAACCAAACCCGGCCTGCCCGCCGCTCGCCGCCAGCCCGCCGCTGTACCGGCACTCATGCAGTGCCAGTACCAGATTCTCGATTGAAACGAATGGTTTCTGCTTCAAGCTGACCGGGCCCTCCTCTCGGTTATTAGATGTATAATTGCGTAATATGCAACCTCTGCCGTTGTCCCAGCATGCCTCGCGGCTCGTGTCCCAGCTGTCTCGCGCCGAGAAACAGTCCCTCACGAGTGGTCCAGCATACCATGTGGCCGGGCTCGGAAGCGGCTTCTATTTTGCCTACGAACAACTGCGCAATGTCGCCGATTACCGCGAACACCACCTGCTTCTGCGCAGTGCCATTGAGCGCTACCTCGCCCGATATGTCCGCCTCGACAAGTACGAACCGATGGGCGGCGACATGGTCACCGAGCTCACTCAATCAGGTTACCTGAAAAACGATTCAGTACCAGTCCAAGTCGTAGACCAGATCGACGACGTACTCGGCGATTACGCCAAAGTCTACCAGGAATTACGCTCTGCCAAGGTAGATTCCGCCACGGCCGCCCAGTGGCTCGACCAGCACGCTTCGGTCCACATTGAAAGTCTTATCGCGCCCGACCACAAAGGCAATGTCATTATGCAATTTGCCTACGAGCACTACTTTTATGCCATCGACCGCTCCGCCATCGGCAAGCTCGAGCTGACCGACCACGAATACCGCATCGCACTCTTCTGCGCCGTCCAACGCGCCATCTTTAAATCCGACGTCGCTACCACTCGCTACTACTGCGTCTCATTGAGCCTGCCCGACCTCACCAAGCAGACCCCCGAAGCCATCATCGAGCTCAACCAACAGATCGACGACCTGTACGCCGCCCCGGCCACTAACCGTTTGTACCGCCTCATTAATAGGTACGGCGCGCCCATCCGCATCCTGCGCGAGCTCATGATTGAACAGCCCCAGGTCGATCAACTATTGAAGAATAGGGGAGAGACGATCGGCCGCGCGAAGGACGTCACCGCTGCAGAATACATCCGCATCAGCGACAACCTCAACAAGCGCGTCACCCGCACCATCCTGTTCGTATTGATCACCAAGACCCTCGTCGGTGTCGCCATCGAAATCCCCTACGATTTGTACGTGCATGGTGAGATCAAGTGGCCGCCGCTAATAGCTAACATTGTGTTCCCCGTCATCTACCTCGCCACCATCGCATCGCGCATCTCCACCCCCGGCCGCCAAAACACCGAGGTTATCGCCGGCTACATCGACCGGATCCTCTATGACCACGGCGGCACTGCCGTGACCTATAAACCCAAGCGCCGCGTCACTTCATACAGCCTGAATGTCGTGTTCTCAACCGTTTATGCACTGGGCTTCATCGGCTCGTTGGCGCTGCTCGTATACATATTGAACGTGGCCGGCTTCAATCTCGTCTCGGGCGTCATCTTCTTCGCCTTCTTCTCCGCCGTTAGCTTCCTCGGCTTCCGGTTGCGCCAGTCGGCCAACGAACTGGCCATGCTCGACGAGCGCGAAGGCGTGTTGCCGGCGTTGGTCGACTTCTTGTCCACGCCGTTCGTGCGCATCGGCCACTGGCTCTCCGACAAATACTCCAAGGTCAACTTCGTTGCGGCCATTCTCGACGTCATCATCGAGATGCCGATCAAGACGTCGCTGCGGCTGCTGCGGCAGTGGGTTGGGTTTATGCGGGATCGAAACGAGGAGCTGTAGCCTGCGGGCAGCCGTTCCATGCTATGCTTATTCCAATGACACACCAGGGTAACATTCTCGCGGTAGTAATCGTAGGCCTCGCCAGAGGCTGTGTTGCTGACGCCAGGAGTTACCCCCTCACAAGCGCAACACAGCCGGCCACCCAGGGGTAACTCCGACGAGATACTTAAGCCCCCGGAGCCCCTCATGACGCAAAC
>JAQZBT010000072.1 GCA_029237755.1 Candidatus Saccharimonadota bacterium | reverse complement strand
GCCCGCAAAGGCTAATGCTGAAGTGGATCGGCCCCTATGCGTAACATCTCACAGTTTGCAGTATCTATGGTACTGCTTGCTTCTCAGGTGAATGCGCTCTCTATGAGTAGCATCACCGCCGTGGCTGAGTCTCAGACGCAAGCCAACGGAGCTTACGAGGTGAAACTGAATACAAACACCGCTTCTGCTGTCGAGATTGTGGGTGCGAAGCGCCCCGATTACGAAGCCGAAGTCCTTGCCCCGCTGAAGGCCGCTCAGGCCGCTGCGGCCAAGAAGGCAGCTACCAAACGTACGGTTCGCCGGACGCCGGTAGTGATCCCGGGCAGCGATGTCTGGGCCAAGCTGCGCTACTGTGAATCTGGTGGCGACTACACCAAGAACACCGGCAACGGTTACTACGGTGCCTACCAGTACAGTATTAGCACTTGGGCCAACTACAAGGGTTATGCCCGTCCCGACCTGGCCCCTCCGGCCATCCAGGACGAAAAGGCCAAGATTACTCAAGCCGCTCGCGGCTGGTACCCGTGGCCCGGTTGTGCCCGTAAGCTCGGCCTGATCTAATCAGGTTTAGCCAAAAAGACCCCCAAGCCGTTAGGCAAGGGGGTCTTTTTGATGTCCCGGGGATTATACCACAAGCAGTTATTGTTTACTCTCTGAATTCCTACAAAAACTCGGTGCGATGTCGGTTTACCTGTTGGCGGCGGAAATAACCGCCGCTTCGGTGGCAGCTCGTGTGTATAACTTCTCAACGTCGCGCAGACCGGTAGTTGCGGCCTGGTGGCCCAGCTGGGTGGCGGCGAGGTCTTGTCGCGGATCTGACTCACTACCAGACTTTCGACCCGCTCCTTCTCGTTGGCATCGTAGGGGCCGGCTTCGGTCTGTGCCAGTAGATTGCCCGGATCGTTGGAGCCGTCCAGGCCGATAGGCATGTAATGGTCGGTTTCGCCGCCTTTGGGGGGCCGAGTACGGTTGTACCGCTCCCAAATCCACCGGTCGGTGACGCGGTCGACGTCGCGGCGGTCCTTACTCCCCCGTTTGGCGTTGGCGTTAGTCTCGCAAACGATGGCCTGGTTGCGAACTTCGTCGTAGGCCAATGGGTCGGTGTTGCCTGTGAGGTCGTAGATCGCTCCGGGGGTGCACAACGGGTCCGGATACGCCTGATCCGGGTCCTGGAATTTGCAGTCGGGCTTGTCGTCGTCAGGGCAGCCCCAGGGAAAGAAGGTCGCGACCCGGCGGTCTTCCGGAGGGCGCCCGTCGCGGTAGATCAAGGTGATCTGGTGCAGGCGGACGGGTCCGCAGGTGCTCAGGCTTGAGGTAGCGGATGCCGGGCCGTATGGCCACTCCGGGTGCTCCTTTTGGTACCGAATCGTTCCCGCTACTACAGCGGCCATGAATATCACTAGCGCTAGCCAGATGACAAAAATCCACCGCAGCTTGAGTGGCTGCGCAGGTTGCCGTGCGGACAATGAGGTCTCCCCTCGCCGAGTTGTGAGTGGTGCGTTGGACGCGGTTAGACTAGCACACCTGCGGGTAATGCCGCCACTATGGCGCGGGCTTCCGAAACGTTGTGAGTATCCATGAGTCGGGCACGCAGCTCGGCAGAGCCCGGCCAGTCGGAGACGTAGATTTTGAAGAATTTCTTGAGTGTCTGGTAGGACTTGGTGCTGCCCCATTCCTCGTACAAATCCAAATGCGATTTGAGGGTGGCGAGGCGCTCGTTGGGCGTACGTTCCTGTGTATCGTGCGCGAACGTGAATAGGTCGTGGAAGATGCCGCGGCCGATCATGATGCCATCAACGCCGGTTTCGGCGGAGAGCTTCAGGCCATGTTCGGCGGTTAACAACGTCGCCGTTACCGATGATGACGGTGTCGCTGCCGGCCTCATCGCGCAGTTTGACTACTTTGGCGATCTCATCCCAATGCGCCGGGACCTTGCTCATCTCGCGCACGGTGCGGCCATGGATCGTCAGAGCGGCCAGGTCCTGAGTGAGCAGGAAACCGGCCCAGTCCTCGGTGATGATTTCGTTGATGCCGAGGCGGGTCTTTACGCTCAATGGGAGGTTAGGGGCGCCGGCTTTGACGGCCGAGATGATGTCGGCAACGCGATCGTTGTGGCCGATCAGGCCGCCGCAGCAAATACGTGCCACTATCCCCTTCTCCGGGCAACCCAGGTTGATATCGATCCCGGCAAAGCCCATCTGGGCGATATCCTGGGCTGATTTCAGGTACTTTTCAGGGTCGTTGCCCCAGATCTGCGCGACTAGCGGCCGGTTCAGGTTGGGCTCGATGCGCAGGCGTTCCATGGTGGCTTCGCGGCCGGGTGATTGGAGTCCATCGACGGAGACGAATTCAGTGAAGTAGACGTCCGGCGGAGCGGCTTTTTCAACGACCTGCCTGAATACGACGTCAGTGACGTCGTCCATGGGGGCCAGCACGAAGAATGGCTTGGGCAGCCGTTGCCAAAAGTTCATTTCGATATTATAGCAGGGTTTTAGCGCAGCACCCAAGTGCCCGCGCCGAGGTTGCGGATCTTGCCGGTAATCTCCATGAGACTGATATGGTTGGCGACTTCAGCGGCACTCATTCCTGAGGCGGCAATGAGCTGTTCATTGGTGGCTTCGCCTTGCTTGATGAGGTCCATCAGCAATGCCTCCTCGCGGCTTTTGGCTGGCACGGGCCGGGCTGACTCGACGTGGTACCCGAGTTCGTTCCAGACGTCTGTGACCGAGAAGATCGGTGTGGCGCCGGCGTGGATAAGCTGATTGGTACCGGCTGATGACTGCGAGGTGATATTGCCGGGTACGGCCATAATGCCTCTGCCCAGGTCACGCGCCAGATGCGCCGTAATGAGTGAGCCCCCAGTAGAACCGGACTCAGTCACGATCACAAGTCGGCTGAGGGCGACAATAAGGCGGTTGCGCAGTGGGAAGTGCCACCGCTGGACCTGTTCACCGACCGCCAATTCACTGATGAGGGCGCCGCCGGAAGCCAGGATTTCGCGGGCCAATTCGCGGTGTTGTGAGGGGTAGATGCGGTCGAGTGGGTTGCCGAGGACGGCGATTGTGCGGCCGCCGGCGTCCAAAGCGGCGCGATGGGCAACTCCGTCGATACCGGTGGCCAGGCCGCTGACAATGGTGACGCCGGCCTTGGCCAGCTCGGAGGCGAGGCGGTATGTGACCTGCTCGCCGTACGGGGTCATCTTGCGGGTGCCGACGATGGCAACGAGCACATCGTCGCCATACTCCTTTTGTGAGGGGTAAGAACCAAACCAACATACCACTAATTCGCCTGTTACGGTATCTGAATGCACCCTCCTTCAGAAACCCGACACAGGCGGATTAGTCCCTTCAAACCCGATGCCCTTATATATATTCGGCATTGCACAAAACGCCTTAGAGGTGAGGTTGAAGGGTGTAATAAAGTCCTGTAGCAATGGTAGTGACCACCCACAACCTTCGCTCGGGGCTTTATTTTTTGTATAAGCACAGGTAGTGCTCCGGGCACTATTTGTAGCTTGGCAAAGCCTGGACAAATAAGCGTAAGTATGATATAAATGTAGACGCGAATCCCGCACCCATATCTGTTGGTGCTGGAAATGCAGCACCGTGACAGACCCAACCTACACACCTGGAGGTAAGACAAATGGCAGCAGGCACCAAGGCCTCTCCCGCCCTGCCCGCAGTGACCAACCCGATCACTGAGGGTCCGCACGTCGTACTGCGTGCCCTGTCGGATGACGACGTCGCCCGTCAGGCTCGCCAGACGCTGCTACAGGCCTCTCGCATCGGCGAAGGCGAGTTCGTGGCAGGTTTCTGTGATGCGCTCGTGGGCATGCTTGATGACGCCCCATCGTCGGAGATCCCCCTGCGGAGCATCGTTGACGCATACCGCGGGCCGGCCTTGGTCGACCGGGCAGTACAGTGGGTGCAGTCGCCTGGTCCGCTAAGCGACACAACCGCCCGCGAGGCTCTCCACGATCTGGAGCGGATCCATCCCCAGCTGCCCCCTCACCATCAGGGCAAGCTGGCGGCCGTCGCGGCCGTGATCAAGGCGGCCTAGCTGCCGCACGGTGTGCTACAAGCAGGACCTCGGGGTTCCGAGGTCCTGCAGCAACCAGAGTCGTCGAAGTATCGACGCCTGTGGTTGTTACATCAAATCGAAGGTGGTCTCTTCGGGCCGCTCGGCGCCCAGCTGGCGCACAATGGTAGCGGCGGCCGCGGCGACAACGGTTGGGAGCTGCTCCTGCTCCTCGGCGCTGAACGGCTTGAGCACATAGACCTCGCTAGGTTCGACGTTGCGGTCGTTGAGGCTGATGCCGATGCGGAAGCGAATGAAGCCGTCTCCGATGTGTCGGATGGTCGAGGTCACGCCCTGGTGGCCTCCCCCGCTGCCGCCGTGACGAATACGCAGGCGGCCGAAGGGTACGTCGATCTCATCGAAGGCGACCCAGATATCGGCCGGAGCGAGCTTATAGAACTGCATGATGCGCTGAATGGCCTCACCGGAGAGGTTCATCATTGTCTGAGGCTTCGCCAGGATGACCTTCTCCCCTTCCAACTCGGCAGTCGCGATCTCGGCCTTGAGCTTGGACTCTTCTTTCCAGGTGGCGCTCAAGGTTTCGGCTAGGCGGTCGACGACCATGAAGCCAATGTTGTGGCGAGTGCGAGCGTAACGAGGGCCGATGTTTCCGAGTCCGACGATCAGTTTCATTTCTTCTTGCTCCGACTGGATCTTAAATCATCACCATGCTTGTGGCGGAATTCGAGGCGGATGGGGGTACCGGCGAAATCCCATTCGTCGCGGATATTGTTTTCCAGATAACGGCGGTAGCTGAAGTGGATCAAGTCCGGATAGGTGCAGAAGAAGGTAAAGGTGGGCGGATTGATTTCGGTCTGGGTGCCGTAGTTGATCTTGGGCAACTTGCCCTTGAGGCCGGCCGGGGGTTGTTTTGCCACCAGCTTCTCGACCAGGCGGTTGAAGGGACCGGTGGGGACCTGGGTCCGGCGGCGGTCTTCGATCTGGACGGCTAGCTCCATAAGCTGGTTGACGTGCAGGCCCTGGACGGCCGAGGTGTAGATAAGCGGAGCCCACCAGGCAAACTGGAAGTGGGTGCGCAGCAGGGCGGTCATGCGGTCCTGGGTCTTGTCGTCCTTGTCGACGGCGTCCCATTTATTCATAGCGAGAATGAGGCCCTTGCCGGCGTCGACGATCTGGCCGGCTAGGTTGAGGTCACCGGCGACCTGGCCTTCTTCGGCGTCCATGACGAGCACGCAGATGTCGGCTTCGTTGATGGCAGACAGGGTGCGCAGAGCGGAGAACTTCTCGACGCCCTTCTCGATCTTGCCGCGGCGGCGGACGCCGGCGGTGTCGAGCAGCTCGATCTCGCGGCCATGGTATTTGATGAGTTCGGAGGCGACGTCGCGGGTCGTGCCGGGCACAGAGGAGACGAGGGTCTTTTGTTTGCCCACGAGAGCGTTGATGAGACTCGACTTGCCGACGTTGGGACGGCCAATGAGGGCCAGCTTAAGCGGGCGGTTGGTCTCGGGGGCCGGGACCGCTTCCAGATGCGAGGTAATGGCGTCGAGCAGGTCGCCGGTGCCGCGGCCGTGGATGGCGGAGACGCCGATGATGGTGCTGATGCCGAGCCGGCGCCATTGCTCGATGTCGGTGCCGGAGGCCGTGTCGATCTTGCCGAGGGCGAGGATGACGGGCTTGCCGGACTTGAGCGCGAGGCGGGCGGCGGCCAGGTCCTCGTCGGTGATCATGGTGGCGGCGTCGACGGTGACGATGATGACCGAAGCGGTCGAGGCCATCTGCTTGATCTGGTCCTGAGCCTGCAGTTCGACTTCGCCGCCTTCGCGTGAGAGGCCGGCGGTGTCGACCAAGGTGAAGTGGTATCCGCCCCATTCGACTGAGCCGTAGTTGGCGTTGCGGGTGGTGTGAGCGGTCTCATGGGTAATGGCTTGGCGCGTGCCAACCAGCCTGTTAAACAGACTCGATTTACCTACATTTGGCCGCCCGACGATGGCGACGATTGGCGTTACAGCCATTTCCAGTTAGATCCGATCCAATTAGCTAGTTCCTGCGAAGCGCCGAAACGGTTCTCCGCTCCCAGAACGACGGTGATGACTTCATGGCCGTCGATACGAGTAAGGCCGACGAAACATTCGCCGGCTATCTGGGTGTACCCCGTCTTTATACCATAAAAAGCCCCACTAGCCAAGAGCTTATTGGTGCTGGTGAAGTTGAAGACGCGGCCGGTCTGACTCGAGATCGTGGCATTGGTAAGCTTCACCATGTCGCGGATGGTGGGGTTGGTCAATGCAAGTCCCGCAATCTTGCCCAACGACAGAGCTGTGGCGTAATTGTTGTCCTCGTTGAGACCGGAGGGGCTGGTGAAGTTTGTGCCCTTTATCGCCCACTGCTTCATCTTGAGATTCATCTGAGCGGCAAACTTGGAAACGGACCCCGAATCGTAGATGGCCAGGGTGTCGGCAGCGTCGTTGGCGGAGGGCACCAGTGCGGCTGTGACGAGGTCACCCAGTCGGTATTTCTCGCCTTCAACCAGCCCCAATAGTTCGGCGCCCTGGATGTATTCGGGTAGCTTGGGCACGGTCACGATCTCGTCTACTGAGTGGCGCGACAGTATAACCAGGCAGGTGATGAGCTTCGAGATACTGGCGATCGGGCGCTGGGCGCCGGGATCCTGGGCGTGCAATACCGTGCCGGTGCTGGCGTCGATAGCCAGGACGCTGGCGGATTTGAGCGACAACGGTGAAGTGCCGACCTGGACTGGAATCGGCGCAAGGGGCGGACGGGCAATGGCGACCTGTTCGGCCGGGGCGGAATGGGTCGCGGCGGCAGAGCTGAGCTTGAAGCGGTGAGCTTCGGACAGGTGGTCCCAGATGCCGGTGGTCTGAAGGGCCAGGATGGCCATGAGTATCAGTGTCTTCACGGACGGAAGTCCTGCCATTTCCCAGGTGCAAGTCCGCCGATTTCAATATCTCCCATGCTGTTGCGATGCAGTCGCTCGATGGTGTAGCCCAAGGCGCCGAAGGTGCGGCGGAGTTGGCGGTTGCGGCCTTCTGACAGCGCGACTGTGACCTGCTTGCCTTTAACTGCCCGGACCTCGACCCGGCTGATACCGTCCTCGAGCTTGATGCCCCGGTCGAGCCGGCGGCGGTCGGCTTGAGCGAGCGGTACTGCCAATGTCAGCTCATAGACTTTGGATTTATCGAACGAGGGGTGGGTCAGACGGTGGATGAACTGGCCGTCGTCGGACAAGACGATCAGGCCGCTCGAGTCGCGGTCTAGGCGGCCGGCCGGTCGGAGACGGTGTAGTTCGGGCGGCAGGAGGTCGTAGATAGTCGGATCACTCCCCTGCTGCGCGCGGCTGGTGACATAGCCTTCGGGCTTATTGAGGATGACGTAGCGATGGGCCTGCGGCGGGCGGACCGGCCGGTCGTCGAGCAGGACGTCGGCGCCTTCCCCGACTGTTTCGCCCAGCGTTGCCGGATGGCCGTCGACGGTGACGCGCCCGGACTCGATGGCAGAGTCGGCTTGGCGACGGGACAAGCCGGTGGCCGCCGCCACGTACTGGTTAATCCGCATCGGTGGATTCCGGTACAGGAGGCAGATCCTGAAGACTGGCGAGGCCGAAATGCTGAAGGAAGGTGTGGCTGATGGCGTAGAGAACCGGACGGCCCGGCTCAGAGCTCTTACCGGCTTCTGAGATCAGGTCGCGGGCCAGGAGGTTGCGCACCATGGTGTCCGATGAGACACCGCGAATGCGATCAATTGTCGGAGTTGGCCTCCTCCTGCAGGAAGCGGCGGACGTCATCGGCGGCTTCCGGTGCGGTCACCAAGCGGTACTGGCCGTCGAGCTCGGTCAGGCGCATGCCGGTTGATCCGAGCGATTTTGACAGCTCGCCGAGGGCTGCCTTGACCTCCTTGGCAGTGGTCTCGGTAGCCGTGGCGAGCTGTTCCACGGTAGCGGGATTGGGCGCTACAAACAGGACTGCCTGCAGACGCTGGGCCAGATCCAACTTAGGCACCGGACGCCTCCACCATAATCGGGTCAAACTGGCCCGCCTGGACAACGCGCACCGAATCGTCGCGCACCAGCTCGAGCAGGGCCAGGAATGTGACTACAACTTCGAAACGGTCGCGGCAGCTGTCGAGCAGTTCCTGCAAACCGAAACTGCCATCATCCAGGCGCCGCTTGATGCGGGTGATAACGGTCTCGATGCTGGTATGTGACTTTATGACCGCCCGCGCCGGTGCTGGCTCCATGCGTTTGAGGGCCCGCGTGAAAGCAGCTGACAGTTCTGTTAGATCCAGTGACGGCAGGGGCAACTCGGATGTGGACAGGCGCTCCGTAGCGGTGCGCTGGAAGCTCCGGGCGGAAGTCCGGCGAGCTAGCTCCCGGGCGGCCGTTTGCATCTGACGGTACTCGGCCAACTCGATATTGAGTTGCCGCAGTTCTTCGACCTGCTCAGTATCTGAAGATCTCGGAAGCAGCGCCAGACTCTTGATGTAGAGCAAACGGGCTCCGAGCTGCACGAAATCCGCCAGCTCTTCGGGGCTGCGGTCGTCGAGCTGTTTAATGCGGTCGAGGTAGCCGGCAGTGATCTCCGCCACAGATATGTCGGTCACTTCCAAGCGACCCTTCTCGACCAGGTCAAGAAGGATGCCTAGCGGTCCCTCGAACTGTTCCACCGCTACAGTATGGGTCATATCACATCCACTGCCATTGACCCTATTGTAACAATTCGCTCACGCTTTAAATACTGAGTGCCTACTAAGTATTAACTATGCTAGCGCTGTTGCTGCGTGTTGGTACCGGAGCCGGCGGGAGCGGCGCCCTTGATGATCTCCAGTCCGCGCAGGAAAAGCAGCGCCAGACCGACGGCTACTACGGCCGTCAAAATGAGCGTAATAATGGCGGTCGTCTTCGTGTCGTCGATCGTGAGCTGCTCTTTGTCTGACAGCTCCGGCTGCGGATCCTCTTCAGCCGACTCCCAGGTGCGGAATTGGTCGGCCGTTGCCGGCATAGCCTCGTAGAAGTTGTCCTGCTCATCACGTTTGGTAGTGCGGGCCATATGTGTCCCCTCCTCTCACATCTATCGTGACCAGTATGTTACTCGAGCTTAGGTGTTGGAACTTTGGCAAAACATGCAAAAAGCCTGCCAGTTTGGCAGGCTTTTTGGCACTTACGTTCAAACAGGTTAGGCTGCGGGGCTGAGCTCTTCCTTGACGGCGTTTACGACGTCTTCGAGCGTGACTTGTGACTTGATCAAGTACTTATTTACACCCAGTGACTCACCGCGCTGGCGGTCAGTGTCCTGGCTCAGGGCAGTCATCATGATGACCTTGGTCTCTTTGGTCTCGGGCGTGGAACGGAGGATGTCCAGGACATCGAAGCCGGAAATCTTCGGCATCATCACGTCCAGGACGATGAGGTCGGGACGTTCGCGTACGGCGGTGGCCAGGGCCTCTTCGCCGTCGGACGCCGTAATTACCTGGTATGACTCGGCAGCAAACCGGGCGGAGTAGATCTCGCGCAGGTTTACATCGTCTTCGACTAACAGAATTTTTGCCATACTTAGCCTTATGTTATCGTAACCGGTTTGTGCTTGCAAATGAGCCGGTCGCTAGAGCTCATTGTACTCTGCGTCGCAGCGGAATTGAAACAGCGTCGTGCGCGGGGGTGGCGGGGGCCGGCGAAGCCTGGGGTGCAGCTGATCCATCATCCTGGCCTGGTACAGGTTCAGCTACGAGCGGAGTTGGTACCGGCATAGGAGCATCGGCTGGTGGAGCATCAGGTGTAGGTTGGACGACGGCGCCGGCTGTAGCTTGGGATGTTCCAGGGCCGGAATTGGCGGAAGCTGCGGCGGCCTCCATGCGACTCACTTCGTCTTGGCTGAGGCGCGGCAGCGAGAATTTGAACGTACTGCCCTCACCCAGCTTCGATTCGATCCAGATGCGACCGTTGAAGAGCTCGATTACCCGGCGGCAGAGATAGAGACCAAGACCGGTACCGCCGATGGTGCGGGTGTCGGTCGAGTCGATGCGATAAAACTTCTGGAACAGGTGCGGAATGTCTTCGGCGGCGATGCCCAGGCCCGTGTCGGAAACCGAGACAATCACTTCCTTATCGTTTCCTTCCAGTACGACCTTGAGGCCGCCTTGGGCGGTAAACTTGATGCCGTTGTCGATCAGGTTCATTACCACTTCGCGCAGGCGCTCGGGGTTGGCGGCGACATAGTAGAGCGGCGCGATAGCCTTACCGGTGCCGCCTCCAATCTGGTAGACCAAGGTGAGGTTCTTCTTTCTGGCCAGCACCTGCATATCGTCCGTCGCGCCCTGCAGGAGTTTGGCCAGGTTTACGGCTTCACGTCCCGATTCGAGCTTGCCTTCTTCGGCTTTGGTGACGCTGAGCAGGTCCTTGAACAGGTCGCCCAGGTGTTGGATCGCTTCGTGCGCCTTGTCGAGGTACTTCTTGGCGCGCTCATCAATGGTGGCAACGTTGGGATTCATGGCGAGCGACAGGTAGCCTTCGATGGCCGCTACGGGCGTACGCATCTCGTGCGAAGCGGTGCTGACGAACTCCTCTTTCTCGCGCTCTACCTCTTTTTCTTTACTGACGTCGCGGAACAGCGCAATGGCGCCGTTTGGTTGCTGCTTGTCGTCAAATACCGGCGAAACGGTGATAGCGAGCTGGACTTTACGCCCGGCCCGGGTGGTCATGAAGAGGTTATCGTTAACGACGGTCTTGCCCGTCTTCCAGGCTTCGCTGAAGGGGTCGGCGCCCTGGGCGACCGGCTGGTCCTCGGCGGTCTTGAGTTGCAGTACCAAGTCGAGATCAATGTTTTGGGCGCTCGATTCGTCCCAACCGCTGAGCTCTTGGGCAGCTTTGTTGAAGAGCTGGACCTTGCGGCCGGTATCGACCACCATGACGCCTTCGCCGATGCTCGACATGATGGCTTCGGCTTTGAGCTGCTCGGCCGAGAGTTGACCCGAGAGTGAGGCTAACCTGGTATTGGCGGCAGTGGCTTTGCGGTTGCGGGTGTGGACCCATTCGGCCAGAGCGGCGGCGAGTAGCGTGATGCCAAGCTGAATCATGTGGTCTTCAAAATAGGCTGTCGAGATGCCTTTGGAGAAGAGCGCGTAGGCGTAGTAGATGAGCGTGATGGCGAGGACCGAGATGGTTTCATAGCGGCCGAAGATGCCGGCGACAACGATGGCGAGCAGCCACAGTGAGTAGTACGGCGAATCGAGCCCGCCGGTCGAGGCCACGACCAGAATAATGTTGAGGGCCGTGATAATGGTCAGAATGAGAGTGGACAGGGCCAGGCGGTAGCGGGAGAAAACCTGATGCAGAGTGAGGTAGTAGACCAGGCCCAGGGTGCCCAGAATTCCGGCGGCAAAAGAGGCGTTAACAGCGTTGGGATCTGTGACGGCGAAGCCAAAACGCGCAAAAATCACCACAGCGACCAACCCACTGATAATGGCCTGGACGGCTGCAAGAATCCTCATGCTGCGCGACCTTTGATCTGGAATCACACCAATTGCTGCGACCGTCCCTCACGGAATTATGCTTACGTTTAGTATGAGCCGTCGCCGGGTCCGGCGCAAGGTTGGGAGGGTGGACAAACGGCATGTTTGCTGTTATATTCGTATGGTTTTGAAATACCGCTCGGTCCCATACTATGTATGTGACCGCTCGCTCGGAAGCGCCACATCGTGCAAGCACGAGTGTCGTTCCTCTCTCGCGGTCCCATCGTCTAGCGGTTAGGACGCTGGCCTCTCACGCCGGTAACAGGGGTTCGAATCCCCTTGGGACTACCAAAGAAAAGCCCTCACGCAAGTGAGGGCTTTTCTTTGGTAATGATTCTCGGGATTCGAACACCATTGGTTCGGCTAGCGCTGTCTTCCTACTTTAGCTTACGCTTCCGCGGAAGTTTTCCGAGCAATAATATGACGACTGATACAATCACGGCCAGCCAACC
>JAQZBT010000006.1 GCA_029237755.1 Candidatus Saccharimonadota bacterium | reverse complement strand
GCTGGGGCAGCCGGCTATGGAAGAAGAGCGGACCCGGAACCAGCACGTTGTCGGGGTCGATCAGGTAGTTATAGGCGTCGGTGATGAGGGTCACGGCGACACCGCGTTTGGCGGCTGCGGCCATGGCGTCGAGCAGCGGCTGCACGTCGGGGTGGATGCGCGTAATCATGTTGGCCGTAATGAAGTAGTCGCCCGGCTTGGCATCGTGTAGGCGCTCTATGAGTTCGGCGTGGTATTCGGGCACTGAGTAGAAGGTGTGGTCCGTCATAAGGCTAGGGTTTAGCCTGTTCGTCGCCCCAGATCTCAACGAGGATGCCGTCGGGATCGGTGACGAAAAAGTATGACATGGGTCCGGTGCGCGCAGGCTTGGAGGGGCCAAGCCGGTCTGCGAGGCCTTTGGCTGTAAGGTCCGCGCGAGCCTCCTCGAGCGAATCGACGCCCAGGCCGAAGTGCTTGGTACCAATAACGGGCAGGTCGGTGTCGGTGTCGTGAATGAAGTCGGGCGCCGGCTGACTGTTTTTGTATTGGAACAGCTCGAGCACCATGTGACCGTTGCGGAGGTGCGTGATGGCGAGCGATCCGTCGTCCGCCTGGTAATCGCGCCAGGGTTCGAAGCCAAGATGGTGGTAGAAGGCTATAGATTGGTCGACATCGGACACGCTGATGGCGACGTGGCGGAAAGAATACATGGACCCATGGTAGCAGGGCGAGACTTCGGAGTTATACCGAACAATGAAAAAGCCCCCGGGTGGGGGCGCTTTCATTGGTGGCTGCGGGTAGATTCGAACTACCGACCAAAGGCTTATGAGTCCTCTGCTCTACCACTGAGCTACGCAGCCGAAAGTGGTCATTAAAACGAAGAAATTATACCTATTATGCCAGGTTTGGTCAAAGGTCGGGGAGCCGGCGGGGTCAGGAAAGGATCCTGCCCCCGCCGGCCTAGGAGCTGTCTGGCCTAGATGGCTAGTCAGCGAAGATGACACCCCGGTTGAGGAGACCGTTTGGATCGAGAAGGTGTTTCAGGTCTCTCATTTGCCGTAACCGCTCAGGCGGGAGGTACTGATCCGCCCATCTGGCCTTACTGAACCCAATGCCATGTTCGGCGGCGAAGTTACCCCCGAGCGAAGCAACCAATCCAAATGTGGCCTCGGCGGCCGCAACCGGATCTTGGACATTGATCAGATTGACGTGGGCATTGCCCCAAGCGCCGTGGCCGAAGAGGACGGTCGTGACTCCGGGCTCAACATGGGTAACCACTTCCGGCAGCTGGGCCATGAACTTAGCGTATCCTGCCAAAGGAACGCTAACGTCCAGCTTCAACGGGCGGAACTGGTTGCAGGCCTCAGGGAACCCTTCACGGAATCGCCATAGAGCTCGGCGACTGGTTTCATCATCACCCAGCGCGTCATTCAGAACGAGACCGTCCGGCAACTCGCCCAGCGCCTCAATCAGCAGGTCGGTCGGATTAGAGTTCCCGACCGCTTCTACCAACAGGTAGACCGGGGCTTCACCGCGCACCGGCGGAGTGAGGTTAAGCGTCGTGCAGACGAACTGCAAACCAGCCGAGAGCATGACTTCTACCGCTTCGACGGCAGGATTGTCTTTGAGCAGCTCAATGGCCTGGACTGCGGCTTCCATGGAGGCGAGCCCGAGGAATGCAGTCGCACGTTGGGTGAACGCCGGAATCAGGCGCAGATCGGCTGCCGTGATGATGCCCAGAGTGCCCTCGCTGCCAGGGAGCATCCGAAGCCAATCGATGCCTGGCTGGCCACCACCGAGGTTGGACTCGATTGCGCCGAACGCCGAGACTGCTTCCAGTCCCAGCACTTGCCGGGCGGAATCACCGTTGCGGTAAGCGCGGGCGCCCCGGGCGTTGGTGGCGATGCTGCCGCCCACGAATGGGTTGGCGTAGAGGTCGAGGCCGTAGGCCAGGCCTTGGGCGCGGGCCATTTCGTGCACCTCGGCAATCGTGATACCCGCGCCGACGGTCACCCAGCCCTGATGTGGCTGGGCTGTGCGGAGGCCGGCCGTGGAGACAACGATTTGGTGAGGGAAGCGCGGAACGCCGCCGCCCACCAAGCCGCTGTTGGCTCCTTGCGGAATCAACTCGAGCGATTCTTTGGCGCTGAATGCCGCGATAGTGGCGACGTCGGCGGTTGAACGTGGCCGGAGCACAATGGGCGCTGCATCGAGCCCATAGCGCCCCGTGATGTCACGGCTGTACCCGGCAGTGAGGTCGGGATCGGTAAGGACGCAGTCGGAGCCGATGAGACGACCGAACTGCGATGCCAGGGCCCGGATATAGCCGGGTTCCAGTTTGGTCACAGTGTCTCCAATGAGAGATGTCAAATGCGCCGGTTGGCGCTAGTTAGTTGTGACATAGTACGGTGCTACTGGGCAAACACGAGCGGAATGTAGCGGGGGTAGGACTGTCGCTGCGCGACCTGCGCCTCCTCGTTCACCAGCGACCTGGTCGCTACGCGACGCTTCGCCCGAGTCCTCCCGGACTCTCTATACCAGAGAAAAACACCCATTCAAGATGGGTGTTTTTCTCTGGTAGCGGGGGTAGGACTCGAACCTACGACCTCCGGGTTATGAGCCCGACGAGCTGCCAACTGCTCTACCCCGCGATAGCAACAACGACTAATTTACCAGATATAGGCCTCTGGGTCAACTTCGGGACGGGTATATGATGTGTCTAATGACGGAGGCGTGGTGATGAGACGGAGTGTAGCAGCCTTGGCTATGGCAGCGGCTTTATTGGTGCCGGGAGTAGCCGCAGCGTTTAGTTCGCAGAGTGGCCAAAACGTAACGGTGCCTAAGGGTGAGACCCGGGCGGGCACGTTCTTTGCGTTTGGCCAGGTCGTCACAATTGATGGCGACATCGACGGTGACCTCGTATGTGGAGCCAATACCGTAACAATTAATGGAACAGTCCGCGGCGACGTGCTGTGTGCGGCACAGACCCTGACGATTGGCGGCTCGGTGGAAGGTGATGTAAGAGTGGCCGGTCAGGTCGTAAACCTCAACAACGCTATCGCCCGCAACGGCATGGTGGCGACGCAAAGCCTGGCTTTGGGCAGCGCCAGCCGGGTAGGAGGAGACCTGGGCGTACTGGCCCAGAGTGCGAGCGTGAACGGGCCGGTAGCGAAGGATGTATACGGCGCGATCGACAGCCTAACAGTGGCTTCAACCGTGGGCGCTTTGAATCTCGCGGTTAACAGCCTGGCACTGACCGGTGACGGAGCGGTGACCGGGGACGTTAACTACCACAGCGAGAAGACCTTTAACCTGGCGGACGATAAAGTTGGCGGCGAGATCAAGCGGACCGAGCCAAAGCAGACTGCCGGCAATAATGAGGAAGAGGCGGCGCGGGCCGGACTGGCGATGCGCTTGTACTGGATACTCGCTTCCCTACTGCTCGGTCTGGCACTCGTGGCGTTGGCGCCCAAGCAGATCAAGCGTGTAACTGCGAAGATGCGCAAGCGCCCAGGCGCGACTATCGGGTGGGGACTGATTCTGACTCTATTGGCACCGATCCTGGTGATCCTGCTGCTCGTGACCGTGGTGGGCATACCGCTGGCGCTGCTGTTGGGCGTGCTGTGGCTGGTGGCCGTAGGTTTATCGGGCGTCTTGGCCGGTATTGCGGCCGGCGAATGGTTCGTCGAGCGCGCCGAGTGGCGCAGCCGGGCACTGCTCTGGGCAACGCTGGTGGGTGTGCCTTTGGCAGCGATCGTGTTTAGTGTACCAGTGATAGGCTGGCTGGCCGGTCTGGTCGCTTGCTGGTGGGCGGTTGGCGGTTTGGCGCTGACGGCGCGAGAGTCGCGCGATAGCTGATGGTAAGCTGGTCGTAATAAGCAAGAGGCGCAATGCACTGGCAGGATCTGGTATTTACGGCAGGGACGATTATTTTTGCGGTGGCCCTGATACCGAGCGTGCTGGGCAAGGACAAACCGGCTCTGGCAACTAGCCTATCAACCGGCCTGGTGCTGGTCGTGTTTTGCTTCACCTACGCGTCGCTGTCGCTGTGGTTCTCGGCTATATCAGTCCTGGCGACTGCGTCGATGTGGCTGATAATGGCGTGGCAGAAATATAAACAGAAATCGGAGCGCTAGTTACTCGCGCTTCTTGCCGCCGAGGAAATCCAGCCACTGCTGGAAGTTGGTCCGCTTTGATTCGGTAGCGGGCGTGGTAGTGGCCGCGTCCGGCGTAGCGGTCGGCTGCGGGATGATAATGACGTTTTCGCCAGGCAATTGGAGGCCAAGCTTGGAGCGGGCCTCGCGCTCGCGGTACGAGTCGGTCTTGTAGTACTGGATGCTGTAACCGAGCTCGTCGCGCTTCTCTTTGAGCACGTCGGTATCGGCCTTGATCTCGTTGATCTGTTGGCCAAGTTGATAGTTGCGGTGCACGGTCTGACCGAGAGAGATTAGCAACGAGACTATTACGACCGCACCAAGCACGTTGATAATGCTTGAACCGGTGAGCCTGTATCTGGGCGGCTTCATAGCTTAAGTATATAGTATACTGGTCGGACGCATGCGGGCCCGTAGCTCAGCGGTTAGAGCAGGAGACTCATAATCTCTTGGTCGCTGGTTCAAATCCAGCCGGGCCCACCAGCAATTATTTCTCCAGTCGTCTTGGCTGGACTTTTTTGTGATTTCGTTGTATTATATCGCTCAAGTTTCTGTCCCAATGGCAGACCCCTGCTCCCTCAGGGCCACCACAGATGGAAGGATAGCTAGTCATGGGAACGTTCCGTACACCTGCATCACGCATGTTGATCGAAGGCGTACCAGGCTGTCCTCGGAGGAGGGCGCATGTCAGCTGAACACAACGGCCACGGCGGCCACGGTAACGGCCATGGGCACGGCAATGGCCATGGCGGCCACGGCAACGGCCATGGGCACGGCCCCAAGCCGCTCAATCGAGAACACGCGAGCTGGTCGGGCTGGATCTACCTGGGGATCGCAGCGTTTTTCACCTGGGTCGAGATCGGCCTGTTCTATGAAGACGATCCCGTCTACCAGCGCGTCATAGTCGGTTTGGTAATCGCGGTCTGCGCGATCTACTCGTTCCGGCTACTCACCGGGAGGGCCAAGCGCCTATTCCCGTGATGCCCACTAGCAAGGGTGAAGCGTCCTGCAGTAATCTGCGGGGCGTTTTGCTTTTTAAGACTCCAGCGGCTTGTGGTGCGCGGCGGAAGCGGACTTGTAGAGTTCGTAGGTAAAGAGAGTTGCGACGGGTGCGACGACAAAGATGCTAAAGAGGTCAACGACCGACTGCTGCACTCCTCTGGGCAAGAAAAAGGTAAACATGAGTGATACAAAGCTGAATACGATCATGGCGCCGATGATCACCAGTGCAAACAGGAGGTAACGCCCGAAGACCGCCCACCACCTACCGCGCACGTGCGCGCGGCTCTGCTCCAGCGCGGCCGTGCCCCGCTTGTTTTCGAACACGACGACCTGGGTAACGAAGGTGAACCATACTCCCACGATGATGCCGGGGATGACCAGAGCGATGAAGCCGAGCAGGGTGAGGAAGCCGGCGATGAGAGACGCCACGATGACCGGTGCCAGGTACTTGGTGCTAGCGTTGAGCAGGTCGGATACGCTGGGGTGTTTGGCCCGGTCATGGACCATCAGGAGTAGTGAGACCGTCACCCAGATCGCGGCCAGGACGTAGGCAATGCCGGACAGCGCGACCAGCAGAATGTCGCCTGAGGTGATCTGGTCGCGGCCGATGACTTTGGCGTCGGGCGAGATGAGCGCGATGATTACATAGACGACAGCCAGTACGGCCGATACGCCCAGAATGGTTTTGAAATGAGAACGGTAGTTGTTGATAGCTGCGTTAAACAGCTCACCGAACGGCTTGAGGGCTTGAGTTGTGGCCATGGCATCCTACTTTTGAGTGAATACTACGCGACTAATAGCCTAGCGGCTAGTGGGCAAGGTCACGAAGCAGCTCCAGCAACTCGACCGGGTCTGCCACGGTCAGATTGGCGCTCGGGCTGGGTGCTCCGACTTTGACTTTGTGGGCGGTCGCCGGCAACGACTGGAACAGGTCCTCGTCGGTGGTGTCGTCACCGGCGGCCAGGATGAAGTCGTACTCCCCTTGCTCCAACCAGTGCCGCGCCGCCTGGCCCTTGTCGACGCCGACTATACTGACCTCGACGACTTTTGATCCGTCGGCTACTTTGAGCTCGGGCTCGGCCAACAGTTCCAAATCGGTGATGAGGTGCGCTGCAGCATGCTCTCCGGCGGCCGGTTCACACCGGCGGTAGTGCCAGACGAGCCCCATGGATTTCTCTTCAATGAAGCTGCCGGGGACCTGAGCCGACTCGAGGATGCGGCGCACGGCCGGCTTCCAATCCTGGTTGAGAGGAACGGTGGGATGCCAGGTCCCGCTGCGGTCGCGGAAATAGAGGCCGTGCTCGGCCACCAGGGAGATGGGCAGTTTGCCAAGGGTCTGGTCCATAAACTCGCAATCGCGGCCGCTAACCACGGCAACTGTATTGCGGGAATCTGCAGAGAGGGTTTTGAGGATATCCAGCGCAGCGGCAGTTGGGAGAGCGTCATCTGGGTTGTCGGTAAAGCCGACGAGGGTGCCATCATAGTCGACCAGGAAAAGTCGCTTATGGGAAGCCAGATAGTGCTGTCGGATAGGCATGGCGGTATAGTAGCCGAGTGAATGACCCCAATCAACGACTAATCATCGTATCCAACCGGGCGCCCATGAAGGTGTCAGAGAAGGGTGGCGAGCTCAAAGCCGTGCGGACTGATGGCGGGTTGAGTACGGCGCTGGCTGGAGTCTGGGAGCGGCCGGATTGTCTGTGGGTCGGGTGGTCGGGGTTGGGCCGGAGCTTCTCGCAGGCCGAGTATGAGAGCCTCGGGCTGGGACACAAGCTGGCGCTAATCAATCTGGAATCGGACCTCTACCACGCTTACTATGACAACTTTGCCAACGGATCGATGTGGCCGGTACTGCATGGATTTGAGCCGCGAACGATGTACACGGAGGCGGACATGGCTGCCGTGAAGCCGGTGAGCGAGCGGTTCGCGGCCTGTATCGAACGGGTCTCGGGCCGCCATGACGCGATTTGGGTGCATGACTTCCACCTAGTGCTGGTGCCACAGGCGCTGCGGCAGCGCGGCCTGCGCAACCGGATCGGGTTCTTTCTGCATATCCCCTTCCCGACGCCGGAGCAGTTTCGCAAGTTGCCGCACCACCGGCAGATCGCGGCCAGTCTGGCGCAGTGCGATGTGATCGGCTTCCAGACCGAAGGTGATGCCGAGCGCTTCAGGCGATATCTGAGAGAGGAGTCCATAGCTCCGCGCCGGGTAAAGATTGGGGCCTATCCCATCGGTATCGACTACTCGCAGTACGCGGAAGCGCGACAGACACCGGTGGCACAAGACTTCCTGGGCGAGCTGCGGCGCGAGTACTTGCAGAAGACCGTGCTGCTATCTGTATCGCGGCTGGATTACACCAAAGGCATCATGCACCAACTGCGGGCCTTGGACCGGATGCTGGCGCAGACCAAGCGCCGGGACCTGGTCTACAAGTTGATCGTGTCGCCTTCGCGCGAAGACCTGGTGGAGTACCAGGAAGTGAAGGAGCAGTCGGCGGCACTGGCGGCCGATATCAACCGCCGGCACGGACGCGACGATTGGCAACCGGTAGAGTTCACCTATCGAACGTTCGACGTGGATGAGTTATCGGCGTGGTACGCGCGGGCCGACGTCATGGTCGTGACACCGCTGACTGACGGTATGAACCTGGTGGCCAAGGAGTACGTAGCGGCTCACGATGACGGCGGCGTGCTGCTGCTGGGTAGGGGCGCCGGCGCGGCGGAGCAGTTGCGCGAAGCCGTGATAGTCGATCCCAACGACACGGCCGAAATGGCCACGGCCATGCTGCGCGCTCTGGAGATGCCGGTAGATGAGCGGCGGCGGCGGATGCAGGCGTTGAAGCTGAATGTGCAGACCGAAGATGTGCATTGGTGGGCAGAATCGTTCCTGTCGGACCTGACGTGAGCCGCAGTGTAAAATGACGCTATGTCACACGAGCGGTTTGTAGTCATTGCCCGCGTGTCGCCGTCGGAACTGAACACCGAGCGGCGTTACTTGCTAATGGAACGGGAGATGGCCAAGCGCGAGATGGCGAAGTTGCCGGAGCGGTCTTGGCTCCCCTTCTCCTACCCTGCCATCGGTCTGCTGCGGCGCAATGATTGGCAGCACTACCTGCACGAACTGGATAAGTATGAGAAGGCGCTCGACCGGCACGAGCACGAGACCGAGGCGGGCCTGACGCGGCTGTCGTTTGAGGTCATCAACATGAGCGACGATGATGACCGGGACGTAAAGGTGCACGTCATGGTGCACGGCGGCCGGATCTTCGAAGCGAAGAAGCCGCCGACCCGGCCGAAGCGCATCGACGGCGCACCCGATAAGACCGAGGGACGGCCGAAGTGGCACGGGATGGGCTTTGTGCGCAGCGGCATCCACATCGGCAAGCACGGCGTTGAGTCGCAGTTTCGTAGTCTCGAGGCAGGCGATGCGGCTCTGGTAGTAAACCACCCCCTGGCTGTCCACCTGGGCGGCGAGACGGTGATCAGTTATGAGATAAGCTCGCACAACCTGCCTGAGGGGCAGCGCGGCAAAGTAAGGATGGAATAATGTCATACCCGACCCTGCACGAGATCCGGCACGCGGCTGATGAATACTGGGAGGTTTGGGAGCGGCTCCTGAACGCTGCCCCCAAGCTACGGCAGACAATAGGCCAGCACAGTGCCAGTGCCTTGGGTTGGAAGGTCGACGGTGATCTGGCGCCGCTCGAGGCCACGGAGCGTGTCTACGAACTGGGCGACAGCCTGTACCTGGGGCCGGTGAACAGCGAGCGGTCGATCATGACGGTGCGCAAGGAGCGAGCCATCGCGCTCGATACTCTGCAGCACATAAAGATTTTGCAGAGACGGCCGAGCCGCCCGGACGACGCGCTGGGAGCGGATAGCCTCGATATGTATGTGCCGCACGGTACACCTGGATTGGCGGCGGTGAAGACGGCCGTGGAAGAACTAGAGGTGGACGTCGTGGCGCAGAGCAACGAAGCGCACGAGTGGCTGTCGCTGACGTATGAGGGGCATGAATTTAAGCTGGCCGACCATCACGTCTGGGACGTGTGTATGAAGGAAGGTCAGGCTCTGGGCGAGCATTGACGGCAGAGGCCGCTGAGCTCGACCTGGTGTGATTCGAGCGTGATGCCGCGGTCTTTCGCGAAGGCCTCGAGTGCCTGCTCGAGCCGGTCGTCGTTGAAGTTTGATTCCTGGCCGCACTGGCGGCAGACGAAGTGGTGGTGGTGCTGGCGGAACGGGTCGGAGAGCTCGATCAGGCGGTAGCGCACGACATGAGCGATGTCCAGCTCGATAAAGACATCGATGGCGCGATAGACGCTGGCGCGGTCGACTTTGCCTTCCAATCGCTTGACCACGGCCGGCCGGGTGCAGGGTCCGAGCAGAGCGATGGCCTGGAATACCAATTGGCGGGATTTGGTGTAGCTGTGCCCCTGTTGGCGTAAGCGCCAGTGGAGGCGGTTGGGGCTGGAGGCGGCATTCATAATTGTTGCAGTATAGCTTATTTTTGCGACTTTGTTGCAAAAATTAACCACGGTGAGCTACGCTAGGGTCACGATGTTACTTTTACTGATTGCCATTACTACCTTTACCGCCACCATTTTGGGCGGTTTTATTGCGTTTAAGAACCGTGACCGGCTGCACCTGGTGATGGGCTTCACGGCCGGAGTCCTACTGGGAGTTGTGGCGTTTGATCTATTGCCCGAGATATTCCATATCGCGGAAGAGACGGCGACCGACACAGTCGTGCCGATGATTGCCTTTGTAGCGGGCTTCCTGGCTTTCCATATCCTCGAGAAGCTGACCATCATCCACCACCTGCATGAGGGTGAAGACGACCATGAGCGCGACGGCAAGATTCCTGAGGTCGGAGTCGTGTCGGCGCTGGCTCTGGCCGGCCACTCATTCCTGGACGGCGCCGCCATCGGCCTGGCCTTTCAGGTCAACGTGGGCGTGGGTTTCGCGGTGGCACTGGCGGTGGTGGCACACAACTTCTCGGACGGCCTGAACACGGTCACCCTGATGCTGGCACACAACAATTCGACCAAACGGGCGCGCCGTCTGCTGCTGCTGGACGCGGTGGCGCCTATGCTAGGAGCGGCCTCGACGCTGCTATTTACGCTCACTGAGGCCCAGCTACTGCTGTTCCTGAGCTTCTTTGCCGGGTTCCTGCTCTACATCGGCGCGTCTAACATATTGCCCCAGGCTCACGCCAAAAGTCCTTCACGATTGACGTTAGCCATGACCATTTTGGGCACGGTTTTGATCTTCCTGGTTACCAGAGTCGATTTTCACTAGGGTATAATACCGCTCGCACCCCATTTCCTACCTGGTGAGAGGCGGTGAGTTCCAATGGCCGAAGACGGCCACAAGTCTGAACATGCGGGAATGCATGAGGACGAGCATGACCATGGCATGCGTAGCGGCAAAGATATCTTCACAACGGTGGTACTCCTGGCCCTTGCAGTGTTCGACATGTTCATCGGCTACCGGCTGATGAATCCGGCCCTGGTGGCTGACGCGGTGCACAATATCTTTGACGCGTCGTATACCGTCGCAACGACGCTCCTGAAGCTGGCGACGCGCAGTAGCAAGTCGCATAAGCTACGCGAGCACCTACCCCAACGGGCGGCCATAGGACTGTGCATCTTAACCATCGTGGCCACGACCGTCATCACATTGTTTGAGATGACAGAGGTCCCCGTAACCGGCGGAGATGCGGCCTTGGCTGTCGGCGCGATGGGCGTGTTGAGCTGCATAGTTAATTTCCTGCTGGCCAAGCTGTTTAAGGGCAGTAATCCGCTCGACAGGGCCAACCGGCAGCACCTAAAAGGTGACGCATGGATCTCATTGATCCTGGTGCCGACCGCCGTCCTGGCCCTGGTGCTCGGCCAATACTGGGAGACGATCGGACCACGGGCAGCCTATGTCGCCGGGTCGCTGACGATCATTATCGTGGTCACTGTCAAAAACGCCGGCGAAGCCCGGCGGATCTACCGCGAGCTGCGCGACTGCTTGTGGCGCGACCGCCAAAACGAAGGGGACCCTGATAGTTAGGGTCCCCTATTTCGTACTTATCTATTGGGCTGCGGGAGAGGCGCTGACAGCTGGAGCTGCGGGAGAGGGCGCTGTGCCGAGAGCCTTGTCGACTGCAGCCTTGAGGTTCTCGTAGGTGTAGCCACCAGTGACCTGGGAGCCGTTGATGAAGAAGGTCGGAGTGGATTGGACGTTGAGGGCGGTGCCGTCGGCGACGTCCTGGTCGATCAGGGACTTGTACTTCTCTTTATCAATGGCGGTGCGGACTTTTTCGCTGTCGATGTTGAGGGCTTTGGCGTACTCAACGAACTTATCGGTCGGGTCGGCCAGATCGGACCACTCTTTTTGAGCGGCGTAGAGCTTGTCGTGGAATTCCCAGAACTTGCCCTGTTCACCGGCTTCGGCAGCCGCGTTGTGGGCGGCAATGGCGTTCTTGTGGATCTGGGTGAGCGGGAAGTTGCGGAAGTAGAAGGTAACCTTGCCCTCGTACTCCTGGAGTATGCGCTGGACGTTGGGCTCGGCGGCGCCACAGGCTGGACACTGGAAGTCGCCATACTCGACAAGCTGGACGGAACCGCTGCCCCGCTTCTCGGTGGTGTCGCGGATGATCTTGGTTGGGTCGCCGGACGGCTTGGGGCCGGAGTCGGAACTCTGGTTGGCGAAGGCGAAGAGGCCGATCATGCCGCCAACGACGGCGACGAGAACGGCGGTGAGGATTTTGGATTCTTTGGACAAAGTCGGTGCTCCTATCTGAATAAAACTAGTCTACCATCTATTCCCAGCGAAACGGGCAAGCGCCAGTGACTTCTCCTTTCGCAGGGACCCTACCCTAAGGCAGTCGTCGCCACTGGCGCTTGCCCACATGTTATTCCCAACGGAATGATTTAACGGCCAGGTAGAAGAGGATGATGCCCCAGACTATGAGGCCGAGCAGGTCATGTGTGATGTCGGCCAGGTGGGCGCCTTCGTTAGAGATTTGGCGCAGCGCGTCGGCCAGGTAGGTCAGCGGGAAGTAGTCGGTGATGGTCTTTACGGCCTGAGGGAAGTAGTCACGTTCGAAGAACGTGCCCGAGAGGAACATCATGGGGAACGCGATGAGGTTGGCGATAGGTGCGGCCTGATTCTCATCTTTGGCGATGCCGGCCACGATGAAGCCGATGGCCAGGAAGACCAGCGTGCCAAGCACAGTCACGGCGAGGAATTCGAGAGGGTTGCCCAGCATATGGAAATCGAAGAGCCAGACCCCCAGGATGGTCAGTAGAGCCACCTGCAAGACGCCGATGATGAGCCGCGTGACGGCCTGGCCGACCACGAATTGGCTCGGATGGGTCGGAGTCGCCTGGAGCCGGCGCAACATGCCAGAGGCTTTCATAGAGACGAAGGCAAACGCCACGCTGAAGATGCCTAGCTGCATGATGCTGATGGCGAGGATGCCGGGTAACAGGAAGTCGATGGAACCGAGGTTGCTGGTCTTTACGCCTGAGCTATCGACGCTAACCACGGTTGGAGTCTGGGTGATCTCGGCATTGAGGCCCGACACCACCTGGCTGAGGATGAGGTTGGCCGCCCTACCGTCTTGAGGACGGGCTTCGTTGTAGTGGGTGGTGATCTTGGCGGGCTTGAGCTTGCCCTCCGGGTCGGTGGCGCCGAATTCTTTAGGAATGATGACTTGCAGATCAACTTTGCCCTTGCCGAGCATCTCGGTGGATTCTTCCATATCGCTCTGCTCCACCTCGAAGGCCTCCACGGCTTTGAGCGAGTCAAAGACCTTCCACGACACGTCTGTCTTGGAATCGTTGACCACAGCGACTGTAAAGCGGCTGGGTGATGACTTGGAGAGCAGGCCGAAGATGCCGATGAAGGCCAAGGGCAGAAAGAGCGTGAAGAAGACGGCCGACCGGTTGCGGAAGTACATCTTCATCGACGCGACGGTGAGAGCGTAGAGCGAGCGAAAGTTGCGGCGGGTAAACATCAGTCTCTGAGCTCCTTGCCTGTCAGGTCGATAAAGACGTCTTCGAGGGTTGCCGGGGCCACCGTCTGCTTGGGCTTGAAGCCGCGCTTGAGCAGGTGTTTGATGAGCGTTTGGGGAGTGTCCAGGGCGATGATCTTACCCTCGTCCATAATTGCGACGCGGTCACACAGTACCTCAGCCTCTTCCATGTAATGGGTGGTGAGGATGACAGTGGTCCCCTTCTTTTGGATGTCCTGGACCAGTTCCCAGAGGTTGCGGCGGGCCTGGGGATCGAGGCCGGTGGTGGGCTCGTCGAGGAAGATAGCGATGGGATTATTAACTAGAGTTGTGGCGATACTGAAGCGCTGCTTCTGGCCGCCGGAGAGCTCTTTGACCTGGGCTTTGGCCTTGGTCTCGAGCCCGACTTCCCAAAGGAGTTTCTTGGGGTCGGATGAATCGGCGTAGAGCTCGTTGAAGAGGTGGAGGAGCTCGATGAGGTTGAGGTTGTTGAAGAAGGCGGATGATTGGAGCTGGATGCCGATGCGTTCTTTAACGGCGTAGGGTTCCTTGGCGACGTCGAGGCCATCAATCTTGGCGGTGCCCGCGGTGATGGGCCGGAGGCCTTCGATCATCTCGAGAGTGGTCGTCTTGCCGGCGCCGTTGGGGCCGAGGATGCCGAAGACTTCGCCCTTGGCAACGCTGAAGCTGACACCTTTAACGGCTTCGACGCCAGTATCGTAGGTTTTGCGGAGGTCCTTTACTTCGAGAAGTGGTTTTGCCATCGGGTTTTAGCGTACCACAGGGGTTGGTCGCCGGGGCAACACTGAGACGAAGTGGTGCGCCGCGACACACGGCCGTACCAACACAAAAGGACCTGCTGGAGGGCAGGCCCTTAATGTGCTAGGGAGAGAATTAACCCTTCTTCAGTACGAGCAGTCCGGTGCGGGGGTTCTCGACCGACACGTAGCCGGCAGGAAGAGCCTCGACGGAGCCATCACGAACGTCGCGGGCGAAGAAGTAGATCCGCTGCAAGCGGCCACCCTTCAACGTGACGTCCTTCATGTGAAGGTAGTACTGCTGACCCTTGGAGTTGGTCTGGGAGTAAGCCATACATAGTCCTATTAATAATCTTATCTGTAATTATGCTTATGCTATATCTGTTGTCAACGACTTTCTATCTGAAAGTGGACGAATTTGGCTTGAGCTTCCAGATTTGACTGCGAAAGCCGCTCACGTTTTGTATTAGCGGAACAGCCTACCTTGGGGACACGTTTTATTGGGGTGCAATATTGGACGGCATCGCCGAAGTCATGGGAATCTCGCCGCGCAGCATACGGCCGATCTCACGATTGACTGCCATGTAGTGGTCGGAGGGCAGCTGGGTATAGCCGTCGAAGTTGGTGTAGATGAGGTTGGCGCCGTTGGGAGACGTGGCCGGTCCGGTGGTCATGTGGTGCATGGCTGTCCCCTCGTTGAACTCGTCATACATGGCGCCGAAGAGCATGGTGGGCACGCCGGCCGCCTTTAATTGTTTGAGATTGTTGTAGGCGGTCTGCCAGATCTGGAACCCGCCGCGGCGCGGGATAAGGTTGAAATCGGTGGAGCCCGTGACGCCGCCCTCGGCGAAGTCGCGGTTGGCGTCGGACATCCCCGGCCACAGCGTCGGCATGTACTTAATGCCATGTTGTTTGGCGTAGAGCGCGTCCTGGTAGGTCCAGGTCTGGGCCCAACCATCCATGGTGGTGGTGTCGGTGTTGCTGGTGAGCCGTCCGTCAGACACCGACCAGCGGCTGGTGATGTCACACTCGCGGAAGGCGGCTGCGTAGGCGCTGGTCTTCCAGTCGTAGGGCACGCCACACATGACGGTGGCGTTGTACTGCGGGCCGTTGGGGTTGTTTTGGAGCCAGTGGACGAGTTCGATGAGCTCAGCGGGCGTACCGGGGCGGCCGCCGAAACCGAAGCCCCAAATGACGATGACCGGCTTGCCGCCGTCCTTTACGTAACGGTTGCTAGCGGTGAGCTTGAGGTTGTCGACGATGCCGATCTTCCAGTCGTCTTGCAGGATGCAGACCAGCCGCGTCGAGCAACCCGCCCGGGTGGGAGCGCCGTTGGTGGTGCCGGTGATGTCCCACATGATGTTAAAAGTCCGGCCGTACTTTTCGCTGGCGGCCTGGATGTATTTGGCTACGACATTATTGGATCTCGAAGTGTCGGTGTAGGGAGCGCCGCTGGTGAAGCGCTGCACCATGGTGCCGTCGATGCCGTATTCCTTGAGCCAGCGCATCTTCATATCCTGGACGTTGGCGTTGTAGTCGGAGTAGACGTAGGCCGGCGAACCGTTGGGCAGGTCGAAACCGGAGTCGCACTTGTCGGCTGGGGCGAGCTGAGAGGTGTCCGGCCATTGGTCGACATTGATGTTGCTGCCGACCTTCCAATGATTGAAGGTAGTGCTGCCCGAACCGTCGTAGGGGCAACGGAACCAGGCCTGGTAGCCGAGCATGTACTTGTTGTCGAGCGTGCTGGCGTCGACCGCAGCGGCGGGTTCAGGGGGCGTAGACCTGACGCCCGTGATTTCGACCCGGTCGGCCTCGATGTTGTACCAGCCGGCGGACGCATTTTTGGTGCCGGTGTATCGGACTTTCAGGGTGTGCGTGCCCTCGTTGAGCGTCGGGCTGGTGTATTTGAGCACCTGCTGCTGCCGTGAGGCCGAATAGGTGTCCACGAGCGTCTCAGTACCGCCGTCGATGGAGACGGCCATGATGCCGTTGTTGCCGCTGACAGTAGTGAAGATCTTCACCTGCGAACTATTGAACTGGACCGTGTAGTAGGCCCCGGCAGTCCCGGTCGTATGGTAATCATTGGCCAAGGCCGGGATATCGGTGCCGTAGCTCCAGGTGCCAACGAAATTGAATTGGTCCAGGCCGGTGCCCATGGTGCCGTCGTTGATGGAGTAAAGAGTCTCGATCGCACCAAACTGGATGGCCTTGCCACCGGACGCAGATGCGAGGTTCACGCTGGCGACATTGCCAGATAGAGTGCCATTCTCGGTCTGAAGGGGTACGGTCACCCCCGCGGCGCGCGTCGCAATGCCGACGATGCTGGCAGCCATGACCACCCCGACAACAGCCAAGCCCGTGGCAAAGGATTGCCTGCGGGTCAGTTTGTGGCTCAGACCACGAATCCGGCTCATTTCGGCTCTAAACGTCCGCAAACAGCGTCACGTCGCCTTTGTTGACGCGGATGATCCCCCGCCCGATCTGGAACTCGAGTTTTTGGAAGCCGGTATTGAGCGTGACCGTTCCGCCGGTCAGTAGTGAGAAGAAGTTGATGTGGCCCGCGAGAACGTCGAAGGGGCCGGTGCGGTTTGAAGCACTGAGGCTGATGGCCTCGCCCTGGTAGTAGACCTGGTAAGGCGAAAAGATCTTGATCTGAAACCGGTTCTTGCCGGCCGGCTTGGCGGCCTGTTGGGACGCCTGGTATGTGCTGCCACTACCAGAGTCAACGGCCATTAGACCTTCCCCTTCCTCTCACAGCGCACTGCTTCTGTGATAGAAACGGTCACTAAATGAGGATCTCCTCGATCCCGCTCAGAGTTTGCTCGCGCGTGAAGTAGACACCGGGAATACCGTTGAGCTTCTCAGTGACGAACATGGACTGGCCGAAGAACTCGATGAGCTTCTTGGCCTTCTGGTAGTCGGCGCGGTCCTGAGGTGAAAGTTCATTTTCACCGATGATGGCGATGATGTTTTTGAGTGAGTCGTACTTCTGCATGATGGCCTGCACCTGGGTGACGAGCAGGTAGTGCCTGTCCCCGACGATGTCGGGCGTGACCAATGATGATGACGTCTTGATGAGGTCTACGGCGGGGCGGATACCCATTTCAGCGACAGCACGCGAGAGCACGATGACGGAGTCGATCTGTGAACTAATTTCTTGTACGGCGGGGTCTGTCAGGTCGTCGGCTGGGACGTAGATGGTCTCGACGGCGGTGATGGAGCCGTTGGCGTTGGAGTAGAGGCGGTCCTGGAAGCGCTTGAGGTCGGAGAAGATGGTGGCCTGGTAACCACCTTCTGACGGGATCTGGCCCATCATGGTGGAGAGCTCGTTGCCGGCCTGGATGTGACGGTAGACGTTGTCGACGAAGAAGAGGATGTCGCGCTTCTCTTCGTCACGGAAGTACTCAGCGAGCGTAGTGGCGGATAGCCCAACCATGGCACGCATGGCGGGGTTCTCGTTCATCTGGCCGTAGAACATCGCGGCACCCTTGAGCATCTCGCGCTCTTTCAGGGTCTCGTACAATTCATGACCTTCGCGAATGCGTTCCCCAATGCCGGCGAAGAAGGCTAGCTTGGACGGGTCCTTACCAATGTTGTTGATGATCTCCATGATCAAGACGGTCTTGCCGACACCGGCACCACCGATGATGCCGATCTTGCGGCCTTTGACGAAGGGCGTGAAGAAGTCGAGAACTTTGATGCCGGTTTCCAGTAGCTCGTCCTTGTTGGTGAAGAAAGCCGTGGACGACGCGTCGGTATAGACACTGCGGCGGGCGTTTTCAGGGCCAATCTGGGGTTGGTCGTCGGCGGTCTGGCCGACCGAGTTGTAGAGGCGCCCGAGGGCCTTGGCGCCGGTGGGGACGGAGATGGGCTGGCCGGTCGAGATGATGGGCGCGCCGCGGCGGACCTTGGGGCTCGTGACGTAGGAGATGCAGATAGCGTCGCGCTTCTCGTTGTAGGAATTGATTTCGAGAATAACGTCTGGGGAGTCGGCGACGGTGAGGATTTCGCGCAGCGGCGGGCGGCGGTCGCCCTTGAAGGCGACTTCCACGATCAATCCGCGGATCGACACGATGTGACCGGAGACGGGTGTCGGTGGCTTGGCGGCGGGGGCAGCCTCGGCGGGCTCAGTCTTGGGAGCTTCGGCCTTTTCCTCAGCTTTGGTCTCGGGCTTAGCTTCCTCTGTCTTCGCCTCCGGCGCCGGGGCAGCCTTAACCTCGGCCGGTGGGGCCGCGGTGGTTGCCGCTGGGGCTGCTGGTGTGGGTGTCTCGGTGGCCATAATGCTTACTCTTATCT
>JAQZBT010000071.1 GCA_029237755.1 Candidatus Saccharimonadota bacterium | reverse complement strand
GCCTGCAGCTCGCTATAGGCCTGGCTGCGGTGTGAGGCGCTCAGGATGCCTGACTTCAAGGCCTCCTCAATGTGCCCCGGAACGGTCGGATAGAGCTGGGATGGGCCGGGCGAAAAAGTGATCAATAGAGCAGCCTCACGCGGATGGTTTCGGGCAATTTGGCGAGTTTGGTCTTGGCTTCGGCGCTGGAGGCTGACGCCAGGTCGGTGATGACGTAGCCGGCTTCGGGGGTGGTGCCAAGGTACTGGCCGGAGATGTTGGTGTCGGCCAGGATGGAGTTGATCTTGGCAAGGACGCCGGGCTCGTTACGGTGGATATGGATGAGGCGGTGCTGGCCGGCCTGCGCAGGCAGTTGCAGATTAGGCAGGTTGATGCTGAGAGTCGTGTCTCCGGAGTTAATGAATGAGATCAGCTTAGCTGAGACGTACTCGCCAATGTTGTTTTGGGCTTCGAGGGTGCTACCGGCGATATGGGGCGTGAGGATGACGTTGGGCAGGCTGCGCAGCGGTGAGTCGAAGGGCTTGCCGTTGTCGGGTTCGGACGGGTAGACGTCGAGTGCGGCGCCGGCCAGGTGCCCGGACTTGAGAGCTTCGGCCAAGGCTGGTTCGTCGACGACGTGGCCGCGGCTGAGGTTGAGTAGCAGGCTGCCGGGCTTCATGGCCGCCAATTCCTTCTTGCCGATAATATCGGCATTGTCCTTGCGGCCGTCGACGTGGAGAGTGACGACGTCGGAGGTCTCGAGGAGCTCTTCGAGACTGGTCTGGCGGGCGTTGCCGAGGGCCAGTTTGGTGCCGAGGTCGTAGAAGACGACCTGCATGCCGAGGGCTTCGGCCAGAACCGAGAGTTGGGCGCCGATATTGCCATAGCCGACGATACCGAGGGTCTTACCACGAACTTCGAAGCTGCCGGTGGCGGTCTTCTTCCAGACTCCCTGGTGCATGTCTGTGGAACGCTCGAATGTGCGGCGCATGAGCATGATGATCTCGCCAAGGGCCAGCTCCACGACGCTGCGGGTGTTGGAGTAGGGCGCATTGAAGACAGCCGAGCCGGCCTTGGTGGCGGCGCGCAAGTCGATCTGGTTGGTGCCGATGCAGAAGGCGCCGACCGCCAGAAGGTGCGGGCCGGCCTCGAGGGCCTTGGCGGTGAGCTTGGTGCCCGAGCGGATGCCGAGGATGGAGACGTTGGGAAGGCGTTCGATGAGCTCGGCCTCAGAGAGCGATTTGGCCTCAGTCTCGACCTGGTAGCCCTCCTCCTTGAACGTTGCGACGGCCGAAGGGTGGATATTCTCGAGTAACAACACGCGAATGCGATTTTTCGGATACGACAGCGGTCGGGTTTCGGGCATGCGGGTTCCTTGGGTTAGGCGGTGTAGTACCAGGCCAGCGAATGGGCCAGGTCTTTAACTTTCTTGGCGGCGACGTCTTCGGGAGTCTTACCCAGGGCGAGCTCGCCAATGATGCGTCCGAGGTCTTTGGCCTGTGACGTCGTCAGGCCGCGGCTGGCGAGCGCGGGTGTGCCGAAACGCATGCCGCTCGGGCGCCAGGCGGACTTGGGGTCGAAGGGGATCATGTTGCGGTTGGTGATGACACCGATGCGTTCGAGCTGTTTCTGGAACTCTAGGCTGTCGGAGTCCTGGGGCAGCTTGATGAGCGAGAGGTGGTTTTGGGTCGGACTCACTACTTCCAAGCCAGTCTCTTTACATCCGTCTTCGAGCGCCTTGGAGGTGTCGAGTACGGCTTGCGAGTACTCCTTGAAGTCACGCTTGTCGGGGTATTGGTCCTCGCCTAGGATTTCGAGGCAGGCCTGGCCGACGGCGGCGATGGCGTGGAGGTGCGGACCGCCCGAGGTGCCGGGGAAGATGGTCTTGTTGACGGTAGGTATGTGTTCCTTCTTAGCGAAGAGCATGGCAGCGCGGGGTCCGCGGAAGGTCTTGTGGGTGGTCATAGAGACGAAGTCGGCACCCTCATCCCCTGCCTTGAACGGCGTGTCGTGCAGTCCGGCAGCTACCAGACCGTTGATGTGAGCGATGTCTGCTAGCACCAGAGCGCCGGCGTCGTGGGCCCACTTGGTCATCTCGGCGAACTTGTAGGCGCGGGGGTAGGCGGAGAAACCGAGGATGACGAGCTTGGGCTTGTGCTCGCGGAGTTTGTCGCGGTAGTCGTTTTGATCGATGTCGTAGGTGCCGGGTTCGGTCTCGGTAACGTCGTAGTTGACGAGCTTAAAGAACTTGAGGAAGTTCGACGTAGCGTGGAGGTGTGAGAGGTGGCCACCGTTGGCGAGGTTGAGGCTCATGATGGTGTCGCCGGGCTCGAGCATGGCGAGGAAGACCATGGTATTGGCCGGTGAGCCGGAAAGGACCTGGACGTTGACCCCGTACTCCCCCGTCTGGTCGAAGACGGCGAGGGCCTTCTCCTGGACGAAGGTCTCCATTTCGTCGGCGTAGATGTTACCGGCGTAGTAGCGCTTACCGGGGGTGCCTTCGGCGTACTTGTTCATCCAGACCGAGCCGAGTAGCTCGAGCACCTTTGGAGATGGGTAATTTTCGGAGGCGATGAGGTTGAGGGTGTCGCGCTGCTTGGCGAATTCCTTGGCGGTGAGGTCGAAGAGCCGGTTGGGTTGGGGCATGTCAGAAAATCCTCTTTGTTCTAAGGTATCAAATAGTTCTTCACCTGGGTAATCAAGGGGTCGCCGGGGTAGGTCTCGTAGGCGCAATTGGCTACCCAGCTGGCCTTGGACGGGGCGTACTGCCAGTAGGTCAGGCCGCCGATGCCGCCGGCGAAGTAGGCGTCGGCCTTCGTCTTCATGTAGGCGGCGCGGGCAGTCAGGCTGACGGCGCAACCCGAGGCTCCGGAGGGTTGTCCGGCCTCGCCGCCGAAGAACGGCTTGTTGTGCGTGGTGCTGGCCTGTTTGGCGACATTGTAGTTATTGGAGACGGCGGTGCCGCCTTCGTATTCGTAGGCGTAATCGTGGAAGCTGATGGCGTCGATGTTAGCCGTGCCCCAGAGGCTGATGTAGTTGCTCGAACCGCCGAAGTCGCCCGGGGCGTTGGCGCCGATGGTAATGAGGTGGTTGGGGTCGAGCGAGCGGATGAGGTCCGAGGTGCCCTTGAAGTAGGCCTGCATGACGGTGTGGGTAGGCTTTTGGCCGGCCACGCCCGGCTCATTGCTGACCTCCCACATCATGATGGTGGGGTCGTTTTTGAACATGGGCACGATCGTATTGACCCAGGTGCTCCATTCGTTTTTCCAGCCGGTGTCGTAGTAGGCGGCGGTCTTGCCGCTATGGTCACCCGATACCGAGTAGTCGGTGTCACCGCAGGCGCTAATGGTGTCGGCCAGAGTGAGGATGACGTGTTGGTTGTACTTGGCGGCGGCGGTCAGGATCGTTTGGATGCGGGCGGTGCCGTAGGTACGGAAGGCCCAGAGGCGGGTGACGCCGTGGGCCGGCAGGCTCGAGAAGTAGGAGTCGAGTTGGGCGCTGGTGTAGGCGGTGCCGTTGTAGCAACCGGCCATGCCGTAGGAGTTGAAGCCGTGGAACTTGAAGACCTGGCCGTCTTTGATGAAGTTGCGGCCTGATCGCGTGATGAACCCAGAGCCGGCGGGTGTGCCGAACTGGACGGCCGATCCGGCGCTGGCCGAGGCGTCGGTGACTTTTTTGGCCGGGCTGCCTAGCGTGCCTTTTTCAGACTCGAACGAGCTCGTGACGCCGGCGGCCGAAACTACAAAAACGGCCGTTAGGCCCAGTAGTGCCGCTATCGCGGCAAAGCCCAGGATGCGGTGGCGGCTAAACTGCTTTTTGGTTGAGAGCCTGGCCGTAGTCATGCGTGACTAAAGCATAAACTTTTTTCCGGGTGAGAACTACTTTTTCCAGTCGCCGGAGGTGTGGCGGTTGCGGCCCAGCATGTGCCAGGCATGGGGGTCGGAGTCCTGGATCTGGCGGTAGAGCTGGCGGGCGGTATCGGTGTAGAGCTTCGATTCGGCGACGCGGGAGCGGGCGACCATGAGCGAGCGTTTGAGCTGGCTGCCGTTAGCTTCCTGCTCGGCCAACTCGAGGTCGACGTCAATGTTGTCGGCGTCCTTGGCGATCTTGGCTTCGAGCGTTTCGCGGTCTTCGTACTCGCGCCAGAGCGCCAGGAACTCCTGTTCGATGGGGGTGCCCGCGAGCATATCCTTGATGCCTAGCTCTTCGTTGCGCTCGACGTATTGGCGGGACAGGTAGTCGACGTCGCCGGTGCGGCTTTCGGCGATGTCGTGGAGCAGACAGAGCTTCGCCAACTTGCCGGAGTCGACGTTCTTCTCGCGGGCGGCAATGATCATGGCGATCCAGAAGACGCGGAAGTGGTGTTCGGCCAGATTGGAGAGGTCTGAATGCAGGAAACGTGACCAGGTGCGCGCGATGAAGCGGATGTTGCCCATCTCGTAAAGGAAGTTGATGTCGGTTGAGAGATTGGGGGTCTTAGGCATAGCCGTATCGTACCATGAGGCCTTGGATGCGGGATTGAATTTGCTCGATCGGCAGTGGCTGGTCGCCGGCGGCACATTCGAGCGGTATGAAGTAGTCCGGGTAGAGGATGCATAGCTCGCGGTAGGTGCGTTCGGCAGCGCGCAGATGCGACAGATTGGACTCGTGGATATCGCGGGCGTTATGCCCTGTGGCTGCGGCGCGCTCGTCGGTGAGGGCTTTGGCGACGACGGCCGGCATCAGCAGAACGAGATTGAGGCTCGGGCGTGGCAGCCCCAGCAGGTTGAATTCCAGATGCTCGTCCCACATGAAGAA
>JAQZBT010000005.1 GCA_029237755.1 Candidatus Saccharimonadota bacterium | reverse complement strand
GCTAGCTGGTTGTGAATCTTGCCGAGCATTTCGAGCTGACGGTCGCTGTGGTCATCCATGAACTACTTCTCCTTCTTGTCGTCGTCGACGACTTCGCCCTCAACGGGGCCATCAGTCTTACCGTCGGTCTCGTGGGCCTCGACCTCTTCGGGAGCGCCTTCGGTGCCGGGTGCGCCTTCGTACATGGCGGCGCCGACTTTCTGCATGGCGTCGGAGAGCTTGGTGCCTTCCTTGGTGAGCAGGTCGATGTCGTCGGATTCGAGCTGGGCCTTGGCGGAGGCGATGGCCTCTTCGAGAGCCTTCTTGTCCTCGTCCTTGGCCTTGTCGCCAGCGTCCTTGAGGGTCTTCTCGCCGGTGTAGACGAGGGAGTCGAGGTGGTTGCGGGCTTCGATGAGGAGCTTGCGCTTCTTGTCGGTCTCGGCGTTGGCCTCGGCCTCCTGTTGCATGCGCTTGACCTCGTCCTCGCTCAGGTTGCCTGAGCCCTGGATAGTGATGTGCTGCTCCTTGCCGGTGCCCTTATCTTTGGCGTTGACGTGGACGATACCGTTGGCGTCGATGTTGAAGGTAACTTCGATCTGCGGTATGCCGCGGGGTGCGGGCGGGATGCCGTCGAGGATGAAGCGGCCGAGAGACTTGTTGTCCTGGGCAAACTCGCGCTCGCCTTGGAGAACGTTGATCTCGACCTGGGTCTGGGAGTCAGCAGCGGTTGAAAATACCTGCGACTTGGAGGTCGGGATGGTGGTGTTGCGGTCAATGAGGCGGGTCATGACGCCGCCCATGGTCTCAAGACCGAGCGAGAGCGGAGTGACGTCGAGCAGGAGGACGTCTTTGACGTCGCCGGCGAGCACGCCACCCTGGACGGCGGCGCCAACGGCGACAACTTCGTCCGGGTTCACTCCCTGGAGCGGCTTCTGGCCGAAGATCTCTTCGACCTTCTTCTGGACGGCGGGCATGCGGGTCATGCCACCGACGAGGATAACCTCATTGATGTCTGAGGCAGAGAGGCCGGCGTCCTTGAGTGCGGCGTGGCAGGGCTTGGCGGTGCGCTCGACCAGGTCGGCGACGAGACCCTCAAGCTTGGCGCGGGTCATGGAGTAGGTAAAGTGCTTGGGACCGGAAGCGTCGGCGGTGATGAAGGGCAGGTTGATTTCGGACTCGGTAGTGGTGGAGAGCTCAATCTTGGCCTTCTCGGCGGCTTCCTTGAGACGCTGAACGGCGGCCTTGTCCTTGGACAGGTCGATGCCTTCGGACTTCTTAAACTCGTCAACGAGGTGCTGCATGATCTCCTGGTCGAAGTCGGCGCCACCGAGATGAGTGTCACCGTTGGTGGACTTGACCTCAAAGACACCGTCGCCGAGCTCGAGCACCGAGACGTCGAAGGTACCACCACCGAGGTCGAAGACGACGATCTTCTCTTCCTTCTTTTTGTCCAGACCGTAGGCCAGGGCGGCTGCGGTGGGCTCGTTGATGATGCGCTTAACCTCGAGGCCGGCGATCTTACCGGCGTCCTTGGTGGCCTGGCGCTGGGAGTCGTTGAAGTAGGCCGGCACGGTGATGACGGCTTCGGTGACGGGGCCGCCGAGGAACGCTTCGGCGTCGGCCTTGAGCTTGGACAAGATCATGGCCGAGACCTCTTCTGGCGTGTACTCCTTGTCGCCCATCTTGACCTTCACGCCGCCGTTGCCCTTGATGATCTTGTAGGGCATGTGCTTCTCGTCGCGCTGGACCTCCTCGTCCTCAAACTTGCGGCCGATGAGGCGCTTGACCTCGAAGATGGTGTTGTCGGGGTTGATGACGGCCTGGCGCTTGGCGACCTGGCCGACAAGGCGCTCGCCGGACTTGGAGGTGGCGACGATAGACGGCGTAGTGCGGCCGCCTTCAGCGTTGGCGATGATAGTGGGCTGGCCACCTTCCATGACGGCCATGGCCGAGTTGGTGGTACCCAGGTCGATACCGATGATTTTACCCATAGAGTAGATGCTCCTTTGCAGAAAAACTTTGCTCATTTTAGCACTCGCTACGTGGCGGTGCTGAATACAAGCAAATTGTAAGAATTTGGCACTCGTACGTCAAGAGTGCTAACTGTCAAAGGCTTGCTCAGACGGCAGGTTCGTGGCATATTTGGCTGGCTGAAGACCCTTCAAGCTCTTAGAAAAGAGGTGATCGTAGTGACGGCGCATGGGTATGCGCGACTCTCCGGGTTTGTCATCCGGTTCCACCGGCTGATTGCGCCAATCACCCACGTGTGTGGCGTGATAGCGCTGGCTGGAATCGCCAGTGAGGCAGCACGCACTCACTGGACTTGGACAGCCTGGCTGTGGGCGGCCTGCCTGGCGTACGCCCTCGTGATCGTGGGCTACAACGTCTTGTGGCTGTGCTGCCCCTTGACGCTCCTGGAGGTGGCTTTGCAGGTTTTGGCTGGCCCGAAGGTTGCGCTCAAGGTGGCGATGTCCGACAAGCGAGTGCACTTGCGGCGCTGGGTATGGTGGCAGAACTGGAGTTCTGGCACGGTGGCCCTGAGCACAACGCTGGTGGCCGCTGTGGCACCTGTCCTGATGACCCTCTTGGCTTGGAAGTTTCACTCGGCCTTCGGTCTCCCGGCCTGACGTCGCGTCAGCGGTATGAGGGGCTGCCAATTTGGCGGCCCCTTTCGCTTTATGCAAGCTTTCGCGCTTCTGAAATTGCCTGCTTGACGGTGTCGGTGATGGGCATCTTGTCTAACTGGTCGAGCGGGATGTACTCGCACTGCTCGATGTCGTAACTGTTGCCTTCGTTGTGGAGGCGCCCACCCGTAGCGGTGATCAAAAAGAAACTGCGCTCGTGGCGGTACGGGAACGGCAGGCGCGTGTCGTAGTAGTACTCACGGATGGTCGTGACTGGCTTTACCTCGCCTTCCACGTCCAGTCCGGTCTCGTCGGTAAATTCACGGCGCATGGCGTCCTCGCGGGATTCTCCGGTATCAGCTTTGCCGCCGGGCAGCTCCCATTTCTTGGAATTCTTGTCCAGGGCCAGTAATACTTTGCCCTCGGTGATATGGATGCCGTAGCCGGATCGGCGGTCGCGGTACTGTTCGCGGGGAAACTCGTGCTTGTTGCCCTGGTTGTCGGTGGCAACGATAATTTCGGCCTCTTCGGTGGCAGTGTCGGGAGTGATCTGGTCTTCGCTCATGAGTGCTCCTAATTATTTGGGCTGTTTATCCCAGGCGACGAGGCCGACAGCGACGACGTGCTTGCAAGGCTGGGTGAGTTTGGACGAGCAGGTACAGGTGTAGTCGAGGCCCTCCGGGGCGGCGCGCAGCTCTACCAGTCGGCGTTGGCCGCCGGTGGCGTGGGCCACTACGCGTTGCGGGCCAAACTCTTCGAGCTCGACGCCCTCGTTGCGGACGATTTCGCGGCCGAGCTTGTATTCGGACGGGGTGCTCAGGGATTCAAGTGCTGGCGGTGATACAAGTTCGAAAATGGTGGGCATGTGCAAGGCGTCCTGGGCGCGTTAAGGAATTGGTCGTCTAGCAAATCATATCGCATGTCCGCCCAGATACAGCGACTTTTTTGCTTATGGTTCGTGCTATTGGGAGGTGACGGTCATATTGACGGTCGTGGAAGTGGCGACGTTGCCGGCGGCGTCGTAGGCTTTGGCGACGATGGCATAGGCGCCGGCCGTGGTGGTGTTCCAGGTATACCGGTATGGCGACGCCGTGCTCGTACTGGTGCCGAGCAGGATGCCGTCGCCGTAGAATTGGACCTTGGTCACTTTGACGTTGTCGCTGGCATTGGCCGATAGCACTACCGGCGTGCCCTTGACGACTGTCAAGCCGGCGGTCGGGGCCGTGAGGGAGACGGTGGGCCGGGTTGTATCGGGGGAGGCGGTGGTGACAGATAGTGCAGCTGAAGCGTACGAGAGATTGTTGGCGGCGTCGGTGGCGCGCACTGTGTAGCTATAGGACGTACTGGCGGTCAGGCCGGTGTTGGTATAGGACGTCCCAGTACTGTGGCCGACCATGGTGCCGCCCCGGTAGATGTGGTAGCCCGTGACGCCGACGTTGTCGGTGCTGGCGGACCAGGCCAGGCTGACTGAGGTGGTGGTCTTGGAGGCCACCCTCAAGTTGGTGGGCGTGCTCGGCCGCGTGGAGTCAGATGGTGGCGTGATGGTGGCGCCCGGCAGAGCTGACGCCGGTGTGGCAGCCGGTAAGGTGGTGCCCGGTGGTAGCCGGCCGTCCGAGACGGTCTCGCAAGCGGTGTGCTTACGGATGCAATTGTCGACGAAGAACTTCATCCAGGCCGGGTCCCAGGCATTCATGAAGTCGGCGTGCAGGGTGTAGAGGGAGTTGGGCATCATGCTGGCAATGGTCAGAGTCTTGCCGCGGAAGGCGTCGGTGGGGTAGCGCTGCGCGTAGGTCAGCTGCGGTAGGCGCACCGGATGAGCGGTGTCGCAGGCGGCCGACGGGGCGGCATACGACATGTGCGATTTGTGGTCGGCCGAGTCGAGGTTCCTGCCATCCCAGCAGTTGGGGAAGACGACTGAGGCCTCCAGGAAATCACCCGCAGGGCAGTTGGGCGGGAGTGACTGCTTGGGGATAGTGTTGCCGTCCTGGAGATTGCGGCACTGGAAACCGGCGATGTTGGCCTTCTGCGCGGAGGTCGCTTTGGCGTCGCCCGCGACGATCCGGAGGCCGAAAGGAATCGGCTGGACGATTCCACCATTCGTGGTGCCGGCGCGGTAGTAGGCGCGGGACTGGTATGGGTTGACGCGCACGCCGTTGGCATAGAGAGTGGGCGTCCAGTAGGAAGCGAAGTCGCGGCTCAGGTTGCAGCTGGTCGGCTGGTTATAGAGGCTGGTCGGAGTGGAGTAAGCGGTGATGGCCTTGCTGCAGCTGAAGGTGTGGTCGTGAGAAGCGCCCGGTTGGCCGGGGTAGACGATGGCGTCGTCCGGAGCGTTCTTGACCACCGTGCTGGTGACGACAAAGTCTACCTTCTGGGGATAGTCGGGGTCGGAGCGGGAATAGACAAGAAAGCCGGCTGCGGATGCATTACGCATGACAGTGAAACCGCCCCAGATACTAGCCGCGACAGCGACTACCATGACGCCGGCTATGACAAGTTTATTGGGAGTTTTTTGGAGGGGTAATTGTTTTGATTTTCGTGGCATGTTTAACCAGTTTTTTGATAATGCTTAAGCTTGACTGTAGCGCGTTAAGCTGGCTTAAGCAAGACTGGTTTAGGACTTGGAGCGGCCGACTTTGACCATGGCGTGACGCAGGATAGTGTCACCCATCTTGTAACCCGGCTGGAGTTCTTCGACGACGACTTCGTGGTCCCCTTCCCCGTCTTCCATCGCCAAGGCTTCGTGGCGGTGAGGATCAAAGGGCTGGCCCTTGGATTCGAAACGCTCGACGCCCAGAGTGGTGAGAACCTGGTCAAACTGGGTGCGGATGGCGTCGATAGTCTTGGCCCAGGCGGGGTCGGCATGCTCGGGGCGGTGCGCCTGCTCGGCGTCGAAGCTGTCGCGGACCTTGAGAAACTCGCGCACGACGCGGGTCTTGGCAAAATCGAGGACCTCGGCCTTTTCGGCTTCGGCGCGGCGACGGTAATTAACGAACTCGGCCTGCACGCGCTGGAGGTCGGCGGTCAGCTCGGCGACGCGGTCATCGGTGCCCGACTCGGCGTGCGACTCAGTGTGGGTCTCCACGTGAACTTCGGTCTTGGATTGATGCTGATCGTCGTGCTTCTTGGCCATGCAGGGTCCTCCTAGTTTAAGGCTTCTTCGAGTAGCTTGCCGGTGTACTGGACCAGGCCCATGACGGGGCCGTAGTTTTGGCGGGTCGGGCCCAGGACGCCGATGTAGCTGCGGGCGCTGTAGGGTGACTCGAACCGGCTGATGATGAGGGTGGCGCCACTGGACCGGCCGATGGGGTTTTCGGTGCCGATATAGCAGCTGATGGGGGCGTTGGGGGCGGCTTCTTCGAGCCATTCTTCGAGGCTATCGAGGAGCCGGGCGACCTCATAGGCGCGGGCGCCGGAGGCAAACTCGGGCTGTTGGAAGAGGCTGGCCATGCCGGAGAGGTATAGATTGTGGCCGATGGTGCCGAGGCCGAGGTTGGAGGTGACGTGGGCGAGCGATTCGACGGCATTCTTGATGGCCCGGTCGATCTCGCCGGCTGACTTGATGCGCTGGGCGAGGGCTTGCTCGTGGCGGCGGTCGGCGTGCGACGGCTCGAGGGCGTTGACGTAGGCACGGTAACCTTTGTCGGTCGGGACGCGGCCGGCTGAAATGTGCGGCTGCATGATCAGACCCAGGCGCTCGAGCTCGGCCATCTCAGCGCGGATGGTGGCGCTGGAGGTTTCGAATTTCTCAGACAGCGTCAGCGATCCCACGGGCTCGGTGGACTTGGCGTGGGTTTCGACGATGGCGTGGAGAATCTGCTGCTGGCGGGGCGTCATCGCGACGGCACCTCGTTATATCGAGATAATTGTAGGGGTTTTGGCACTCTGTGGTCAAGAGTGCTAACCAGGGTCGCTCTAAGGCATTTGGCAAAGTTACAGCTTGAGCGTGATGGCGAAGCGAGCGATTGTAAGGATGACCGATGGCTTATGCGCGTCTGTGGAGCAAAATCGGGCGGGTAAAGAAAGGTTTGAGACCAAATGCTTTACCTTATGCTCTCGTCTGCTCTTGGCCTCTGGATGCTTGGGAGCGCCGCCGAAGTTGGCGCCGGCATCAACGTTTTTTTGCTCATCGTCCTGGGGCTGATCGGGTGGAACCGACTGGCCCGGCGGCAATCCTAATGGCCGCTTAATCCCCCCAAAAAGGACCTACCGAGAAGGTCCTTTTTTAATGGGTGTGAGGCTTGAGTTCGTCGATGATAAACTTGGCGTCCTCGCGGGCAAGCTTGAGGGCGTCGTGAGCTGCCTTTAGGGATGCGCGGTACTGCACTAGCACGGCGCGGTTGGCGTTGTAGTCGGTAGGCTGCAGCGCCAGAAGCTGGGGTATCACATTGGTAGAGGCGGTGGCGGAGGCGGTGATCTGCTCCTGCATGTGCTGCAGCTTCGCCTTGAGCGTAGCGTCGTCGCCGACTTTGGTGGCAAGTTTGTTGTAAAGCTCTGTGAGCTTTGTCTGGGAGACGGCGAAACGGTCGGCCGAGGCAATCATGCGCGCTTTGGGCAGAGTGAGGGCATAGACGCGGTAGTCGCTCACGATACTGGCAACATCGGCGCGGGCGGCAGTCACGGTCGTCTCCCCTGCCAGCTTGGTCTTGAGTGCGACGAGGCCCGCGATCTGGTCTTTGACCAGCTTGATCAAGGCGGCTTTGTCATCAGTTTTGATCTGGGTAGTCGTTTCAAGTTTTTGGAGAGCGGCTTCGAGGTGCTTCTGACGCCGGTCGATTTCGGCAGAACCCTTGGTCTTGAGGCGAGTCAGGGCAGCTTCGTTTCCGGCGGGAGTGGGACTGGGCGTGACGGCGGTGACTGTGGCGCCTGGCATTACAGCCAGGAGGACGGCGACGAGGAGCATGCGCTTGAGTGATTTCATTCGGCTAGGTCCCCTTGCTTATCGCTGAGTCCGCTGTCGGTGTCGGTCAGACTGGTGTCGACTTCTTTGACGCTATCGTCAACGGCTTTGAGGTCGGCATCGAACTCCCCGGTGGGGCTGGGGCTGGGTGTGGGCGTTGTATTGGAGGGCAGGTATTTGCTGAGGTAAGGTATCTGACCGCCTTGCGACCAGTAGTAGTAGCCGCCTCCTAGTAGTCCGAGCAGAAGAATGAGGAAGATGATGAGCCCGGTGTGGCGCTTCTTGGGTGGAGGCGGTGGCGCAGGAGGGCCTCCGCCGGACTGGAAGGGCTCCACTGTGGCGGAGGGCTTGGGCAGGTGGGACAAGGCGTCCGCGGGTGGGGCACCATTGGAGGTGAGGTCGCCAGTGGGCGGGGTTGCGGCGGGGGTGGGTTCGGCGGGCGTGTCAGCCATTAACGATATACCTTTATGCTTAAGGTTATACCGAAGTTTAACATGTTGTGATAGTCAGCCCTTGATCCAGAGGAAATAACCTCCGCCCAGCGCCACCAGCAACAGGAGTGCGAGGAAGATGATACCGGCGTGCCAGTCCCTGGGGCCTTTGGCTGGCTTCTCTTCGTCTTCGGGCTTGGTTGCATCCGGCTTGGGCGCGGCAGGCGGGCCCGCGGAAGTTGGGGTTTGCGCTGGAGTCTCGGCTGCAGCCGGGGTTGCGGGCTTCTCTTCGGGCATAACGTGGCGCCTTTACGCTTATCTTTAGATTTATTTTATCACCCTTAGACCCTCAATGTGGGCGCTTGGCGGTCTTCCACTCAGCGAACTTCTCTACCAACTCATCTACCGATGTTTCAGCAAAGTTATGCAGCAAGAGATCGGGTTGGGCGTTCCTGAGGTCGGGGTTGGGAGTACGTTCGATAGCTATGCTCATCATGCCGGCTGCATTGATGGCTTCAATACCCTTTCCGGCGTCCTCTACGCCAATGCAGTCCTCGGGGGCCACGCCGATTTGCTCGACAGATTTGATGAACGCATCAGGTGCCGGCTTGCTGCGCAGTGGGACCTTGCGCCCGTTGATGAGTGCTGACTTGCCGTATGCCAGCGCGTCAAACAGATCGGTCAAGCCTACGCGGGCCAAAAGTAATGGGGTATTCTCGCTCGCCGAAGCGATGGTAGTCTTGACGCCTCGCGCTCGCCACTCCTTGATCGAGCTCACCGTGTCATCAAATACAGTGATCTCTACCGCAGGGTCGCTAATCAGCGAATGCACGCGCTCTTGCTTTTGGTCGGTGTAGTGTTTGACCTTTTCCGGGTCCGCGGCAATCTTGCGGAATTTTTCATCGCCGAGCTCATCGGCACTGTAAATCAAGTAGGCAATAAAGCCTTCGCTGCGCTGCCTCCCGCTCACGTACTTGTCGTAGTGCTCCATCGGAAAAGCGGGTAGCCCGATCTCGTCAACAAACAGCTCTTTCCAGGCGGCATAGTGTACGCCCGTGCTGCTAACGACAACGCCATCGAGGTCATAAGCAATTGCGGCGGGAAGGTGGGGGCTAGGCATTCTTGCTCACTAGAACCATGAACGCCTCGGCCGGGATATCGACTTTGCCGATGCGCTTCATGCGTTTCTTGCCCTTCTTCTGCTTGTCGAGCAGCTTGTTCTTACGCGTGACGTCACCGCCGTAGAGTTTGGCGGTCACATCTTTGCGCAGCGCACGGACGTCTTCACGGGCGATGATTTTGCCGCCGATGGCCGCCTGCAGGGTGACTTCGAAGGATTGCTTGGGGATGATCTCCTTGAGCTTATCAACGATCTCTTTGCCGGCGCGGTAGGCTTCGTCTTTGTGGATGACGAGTGAGAGTGAATCGATAAGTTCGCCGCCGACGAGAATGTCGAGGCGGACGAGGTTTTCGCGGCGGTATTCGCCGAGTTCGTAGTTGAAGCTGCCGTAGCCGGAGGTGATGGACTTGAGCGAGTCGTAGAAGTCAGTCAGCACATTGGAGAGCGGGGCCTCGAACTGGATCAGGGCCAGTTGTTCGTCGAGGTAGCTGAGGTTCTTGTGCTCACCGCGAATGCGGTTAATGAGCTGGATGACGCCACCGACGTAGTCGCCGGGTACAACCACCTCCCCTTTGATCCAGGGTTCCCGGATGTGGTCGATGCGGCTCGGCTCGGGGAGCTCGGCGGCGGAGCGGATGGTGCGTTCGGTACCGTCGGACTCGGTGATGATGTAGTCGGTGGAGGGGCTAGTGACGACCATGTCGAGGCCGTATTCGCGCTCGAGGCGCTCTTTGATGATCTCGAGATGCAGCAGGCCGAGAAAGCCGACACGGTAACCGAAGCCCAGGACGGATGAGGATTCGGGTTCGTAGAGCAGGGCGGCATCGTTGAGCTTAAGTTTTTCGAGAGCGTCCTTGAGGTCAGGGTACTGCTCGCCCGAGGACGGGAAGAAGCCGGCGAAGACGAACGGTTTGACCTGGCGGTAGCCGGCCAGGGCGGTGACGGCGTGGTCTTTGCCTGAGACTGTGACGGTATCACCGACGCGGGCTTCGGAGATGTCCTTGAGGTTGGTGACGATGTAGCCGATCTGGCCGGTCTGGATTTCCGGCGCGGGCGTTTGCTTGGGGGCAAACGTGCCGACCTCGACCGCCAAGCCATCGGCGCGGGTGGCCATGAGCTTGAGCTCGGTTTGGCGCTTGATGACACCATCGACAATGCGCACGAAGAGGATGACGCCGCGGTGCTGGTCATAGATGGAGTCGAAGATGAGGGCGCGGAGGGGTTGGTCTGCATGCCCCTGGGGCGCGGGTATGTCGCTGATAATATGGTCTAATACTTTTTCTACTCCCTCCCCTGTCTTGCCGGATACGCGCAGGATGGTGTCGGGGTCGCAGCCGAGCAAATTGGAAACCTCATGAGCGACGCGTTCGGGGTCGGCGGCGGGCAGGTCGATCTTGTTGAGGACTGGAATGATTTCAAGGCCGGCTTCGATGGCAAGGTAGACATTGGCCAGGGTCTGAGCCTGGATGCCTTGCGAGGCGTCTACTACCAGGACGGCTCCTTCGCAGGCGGCGAGGCTGCGAGATACTTCGTAACTGAAGTCGACGTGGCCGGGAGTGTCGATGAGGTTGAGGGTGTGATCCTTCCACTTCATCTTCACCGGCTGGAGCTTGATGGTGATACCTTTTTCCCGCTCCAGGTCCATCGAGTCGAGGAGCTGCGCCTGCATGGCACGCATTTCAACCGTACCGGTGAGCTCGAGCATCCGGTCGGCGAGGGTGGATTTGCCGTGGTCGATGTGGGCGATGATGCAGAAATTGCGGGTGTTGGACTGGTTCATACAGATAAAGATTATACCTGAGGGTGGGTTGTTATGCCATGAGGGGCAGGTTTGTCAAAAAGAAAGGACCCCGGAGGGACCCCTGCCAAGTTGCAGGGGTGTCACGGGGCTGAGTCGCGGCAGCGGGAGCTGCTACGACCACTCTTCGGTGTCGACGGCGTAGCCGATGAAGCCACCGAGACCTGTGCTCGGGAGCAATAGGTGTCGGACCCATTTGAAGTACGACGTACGGCGGCCGAGCAGACGACCGGCGAGGCTGATGGGAGCCGCGATTACGACGGCGGCGACCACGCCGGCACCGGCGCCTTCCAGGGTCGAGCGGCTAAGTTCGATCTTCATGCAAGCACCTCCAGGTGCAGGTCGGTGCGCTGAGAGCGCCGGAAATGAAGGGCCCCGGGGAGGCCGCCTGACAGCGAACCATCAAGCGACCCCGCACCGGGGTGTTGCACCCTTCGCGCCGGCCCGACCCCTAAGCGAGGGGCCGGCGGTTGGGCATGGGGTGATTAGCCCCGCGTCAGGCCGAGTTGGCCTGGATCGGCTCAGCCAGCCAGTCGGGGTTCTCCCGGTTGGCATAGCGGAACCAGCTCTGGTCCTGAAGCTCTGGATTTCGCTCCAGTTCCTTCATTAGCCATACGGCGACCTTGGCGAGCATCAAGAACATCTGTTCCCAGGCGTACAGCATGCTGCCGTCGGGGATTTCGAGATCCTTGATCTCTTCGCGGAGGGCATCGAGGTTCCCGTCGTGGTTGAGTACGAAGTTCAGGACGGTGGTCCTGACGGCTTCGGAGTCGTCCACTGCGAGATACCTGACGGTGCCGTCAGCGTCGGTCACCTGGCGAACCGGCGACTCCCAGAACATCTTGACCGCTTGGTCGAGTAGTCCTGGCAGGATGGTGCCGATTTCGGTCGTTCCGGACATGGTGTCCTCCTTTTTTCTTCCCTCTCCCGGATGGAGAGGACAACTGTGGATATGGCGTGCTGCCGACAGTTGAATGAAAAATGATTTGAAGGAGGTATCCGAAAGTGTGTTTCTGAACCAACTAGCCTTGCTTGATGTTGCATAGGTATTGCTGAATGTCGAGCCAACCAATGTGTGAATTGCAGTTCTTGCGTTACATGTGGTCCGGCAGCACGAAGCAAAGAATACAATAATCTTCTTGACATTACAAGCTTTTAGATGTATGCTTCTCCATTCCATTTTTTGGAGGGTGAGAAAGCGAGATTATTCTCCGTGAAGATCAATAAGAAGAAGCTTGTAGCCCTGATCGCCGGCGTGTCCATCGTAACCCTGTGGAGCATCCCCGCCGCTCTGGCCACCAGCCAACCCAACCTCAGCCTGACGCCCAGCGTCACCTCAGCCACCACCAACCAGATGGTATTGGTGCATGTGAAGGAAGACAGCGGCACTCTGCCCGTCAACGCCGTCCAGGCTAACGTCAACTACCCGGCCGACAAGCTGGAGTTGAAGTACATCAACTACACCGGCGGCTCGTTCGGCATCCAAGCCGAAGAGACCAAGACCAACGGTCAGGTCCGCATCGCCCGCGGCCGCAACGACGGTGCTGTGACTGGCTCGCAGCACATCGCCACGCTGACCTTTACCACTAAGGCAGCCGGCACCGCCAGCCTCGGCTTTGCCTCCGGCTCGGTCGTCGTCAATGCCCAGACCTACCAGAGCATCAACGCCGCTCTGCTGGGCGCGACCGTTAACGTCGCTGCTCCGGCCGCAACGCCCACCCCGACGGCTACTCCGTCGAAGACCCCGACCCCTTCGCCTTCGGCTTCGCCGACCGCGAGCCCCAAGGTCACTCCGTCTGCTACTCCGAGTGCCACGCCTGCTCCCGAGCAGCCCGCCACTCTGCCTGAGACCGGTATGGCCGTAATGGCCGGCATGGGCGGCCTGGCCGTGGTTGGCACCGCCACCTACGCCTGGTACCGCAGCCGCCGCGATCTCCAAGACTCGCTGCGCAACAAGTAAACACCAAACGTCCCATAATAAGCGCCGGTATTAAAGCCGGCGCTTTTTTGTGTTCAGTAAGCGCTCTCGGATATAATCGGTGTATGAAGATACTGGTACTTGGGGGCGGATATTCGGCCGAGAGCGAGATTTCACTAAGGTCGTCGCGAGCGGTTTACGAAGCCGTGCAGGCGCTGGGTCACGACGCGGAGCTGATGGATTACATCGAGGGAAATGAGGCGGCCGCAGCGGCCGCCAAGCGGGCAGATTTGGTGCTACCGATTCTGCACGGGGCCGGTGGCGAAGATGGACGCATACAGGCGGTATTGGACCGCCTCGGCAAGCCATACCTGGGTTCGGGTGTGCAGGCGTCGCAGCTATGTTTCGACAAAGTGGTCGTGAAGGAGTTGATGAAGGCAAACGACATTCCGACTGCCGCCTACGCGATGGTGACGCGGGAGTCGATCGAGAAGCACCCGCTATTTGCTAAGCCTTTCGTGCTCAAGCCGGCACTGGGCGGGTCGAGTATCGACCTGGTGGTGGCGCGACAACCGGAAGGCATGACGGACAAGATCGAGACGATGTTCCAGCACTACCACGAGCTGTTGTTGGAAGATCTAATTGTCGGCATCGAAATTACTGTCCCGGTACTGGACCAGGAGTCACTGCCAATCATCGAGATTACTCCCCCGCCCGGTAAAGAGTTTGATTACGAGAATAAGTACAGCGGTGAGACGTCGGAGGTGTGCCCGCCACAGAATGTGCCGGAAGATGTGCAGCGCAAGGCGCAGGCGATGGCCGTGAAGCTGCACCGGCTGGCGGGCGCACGGCATCTGAGCCGGACGGACATGATCTTCAGCCCGGACGGCGAGCTGAGCGTGCTGGAAATCAATACCCTACCTGGCCTGACCAACCAGAGCCTCTTCCCGAAAGCAGCGGCTGAGGCCGGCCTGCCGTTTCAGGAACTAGTGGCCAGATTCATCGAGCTGGCTACTCCAGCGACTTAATAATCTCGAGCAGGTCCGAGAGCACGATCTCGGCCTTCATGACGTAGCCGTCCATGTCCTTTTGGACCTCGGGGCTGACCTTGTTGGTGTCGCCGAGGTTACTCAGGATGACTATCTTGGCTTTGGTGCAGCCATAGTTGGCATCGTGGCGGAGGATCTTCAGGACCTCGAAGCCGTCCTTCTTGGGCATCATGACGTCGAGGAAGATCAGGTCGGGCTTGTTGGCCTTGGCCGCTTCGAGGCCCTCTTCGCCGTCACTGGCAGTGGTTACCTCGAAGCCGTGCTCAGAGAGATAGAGCTTGTAGAGCTTCTGCAGCTCGGGGTTGTCCTCAACGAGTAGTATTTTTCGTAACCCAGCCACGGTGTCTCCTCGTCGTTAGTGCGCCCTCATGCTCTTTTTGCTGCAGGCCGGCCAATCGTTCTTCGGTTAGTACAGGAACGGTAAAGGTAAACGTAGAACCGACTCCTTCTTTGGTCTCAACGCCTATAGTACCATCGTGGTGCTCAAGGATGGATTTGGCAATGAAAAGCCCCAAACCAGTCCCTGTGCTGCCGGAGTTGAGTCCACCATGCACACGATAAAACTTGGTAAAGAGGTGTGATATGGCGTTTTTGGGGATGCCGTGGCCCGTATCCTTAATAGCGACACTAATCTGGCCGCCCGCCTCACTGAAAGTAACGACGACGCTGCCGCCCTTGTCGGTGTACTTGATGGCGTTCGAGATGAGATTGTTGACGACTTCGCGCAGGGCGATCTCGTCGCCGGCCACAAAGTGCCCTTTGGACGGGCCGTTGTAGCTTAGTTCGATCCGCTTGTCCTCGGCCGAGAAGTTGCTCTCCTCGACGGCCCGGGCGACCGATTCGGCCAGGTCAACCTTCTCCATATGGAGCGTGAGCGTGCCGCGTTCGATGCGGCTGACGTCGAGCAGGTTGTTGATGAGACCGCTGAGCTCACCGGCGCTCTTGAGAGACTGGGCGAGGTAACCGTTTACCTCGTCGGGCATCTTCTTCATCTTGAACGTGATCAACTCGAGGTAGCCCCGGATGGCGGCCAGTGGCGTGCGCAACTCGTGCGCCGCCATGGAGACGAAGTCGAGTTTCATGCTCTCGAGCTCGCGCGTCTTGGTCTCGTCGTGGAGGGTGATGATCGTCTGGGCCTCTTTTTGGGCGTGCTCGGAGCTGACGCGGGCGACGATCATGCGCACCCAGTGGGTCTCCCCCGCCATATCGACGTACTGGAGATTGGTATAGGTGTTGGTGCCGGGCGCGATGTAGTTGATCTTGTAGGCCTCACCGTCGCGGGTCCAGCTGAAGATGTCGGTGATGCGCTTGCCTACCAGGTCGTGAACAGCCAAGCGCGTAAGGTTGGCGGTTGATTGGTTGGCGATGAGGACGTAACCCATATAGTCGAGGGCGATGATGCTGTCGTCGGTCGAGTTGATGACAAGGTCGAGTCGGTTGCGCTGGGTCTCGATGTTGGCGACGAAGGACTTGAGGTTCATGCCCATAGCGTTAATGCTCTCAGCCAGCTCGCCAATCTCATCGTCGCGCTTGACGTCACTGAAGGCCGTAAAGTCGCCTTCGCCGATGCGCTTGGAGGTGCGAGCGAGGCTGAGGATGGGGGCGGTGAAGAAGCGGGCTGTAAAGACAGCGATGACCGCGACCAGGATCGAAGAGATGATGAAGATCGTGATCACCGAGTTGCGCAGTTGCGTGATGGGCGCCAAGGCTTCCTTGGTGTCGATCTTGGTGGCGATAATCCAGTTCGAGAAACCGAGGGGGCGGCTGAAGGCCATCACCTCATGGCCGCGGTAGTCGTAGCTTTTTCCATCCTTGGCCAGGCTGTAGGGCGGCTCGGCAATGTCGTCCTTGGTGAACCGTAGTTGCAGGAGTGACGCGGTTTTGCCGGTGGAATCGGTGGTCAAGACCATGGTTTCACCGGTGTCCCCCAGGCCCGTGTAGTCCTGGACCGCGGCTTGCAGGTCGTCGATCCGGAATACGACCTGGAGGATGGAGGTGTCTTTGGAGTTGATCTTGAGGCGCGTAGAGATGAAGAGCCGGTCGAGGCCATCGGCTGGGTCTTCCCGGATGGAGATGACCGGACCTTGGAAGATGTCGTCAGCAGAACCTGATGACGGAAGCTTGGTATTCTCGCGACTGCTTTGGGTTGAGGCGAGCACTATGTCGTCCAGGGTAGTGACATGGATGGACTTGATGCCCGTTACATCGGACATGTGGTTGCGCATGATGGCGGCCACTGCGGCACGTTCGGGCTGGCCTGGTTTTGCCAGGTAATTACCCAAAGCGGTCTGGAACTCGATGCCGTTGGCCAGCTTGATCGCCTCCTCCTGCTTGGACTGCAACATGGCATTGAGGGTCTGCTGCTGTTTGATGGCGATGGAGCTGATCTGATCGGCGGTCCGTTTGTTGAGCTCCGTGGAGATGGTGGCGAACGCCAGGATACTAACCACTAGTGTAGGAACAAGCCCGATAACGAGGAGCAGGGCGATCGACTTTTGTCGTATCGTCATTGGCCCAAGACCTGTTTACTGCGCAGCAAACGAACCGTCCTTGACTTGCAGGAGGTCGTATTCATAAGCCGGGTCGGAAATCTCGCCGTTTTTGTCGAACTTGATGGGGCCGGATACGCCGTCGAAGCTGATCGAAGGCAGCTTGGCCTTGAGCTCTTCGCCCGTGCGCGCTCCGGCGTTAATGGCCCTGTATAGCACTTCGAAGGCATCATAGGCCTGGGAGGCGGCATATAGTTCCTCACCCTGGTACTCGGCCAGGAGCAGCTGCTTGAAGGCCTTGGTGCCGGTGGGGAAGGAGGTGATGATCAGGCCTTCGGAGGCGACCTTGGCATTGTTGATGAGAGTGCGGTCATAGAGGCCGTCACCGCCATAGAAGGGCACCGTGACGCCGGATTCGCGCGCCAGCTTGATGGCGGCGGCTCCGGAGAAGATTGAGTTGGGGACGAAGACTACGGCCTGAGGCTTAGCAGCCTTGATGGTGTTGATCTGGGTGCGCAGGTCGATGACGTCGGATTCGGCGAAGACCGAGGCTACCACTTTGCCGCCGAGGGCCTCAAACTTTTCCTTGAAGACGGAGTTCATGGCCTGGCCGTAGGCCTCGTTGGTGTAGAACACGGCAGCAGTCTTGTGACCCTTGTCGAAGACGGTCTTGGCCAGGAAGGCGCCCTGGAAGGTGTCCGGCGGGACGACGCGGAAGAAGTAGTCGTCGGGGATGGTCAGCTTGGGACTGGAAGCGGATGGGCTGATCATGAGGACCTTATTCTTGTTGGCGATCTCGAGGGCGGCGACCGAGGCGCTGGAGCAGCCGTCGCCGATGACGGCTACGACCTGCTTGTCCACCAGGCGCTGCATAGCGCCGGGCGAGACTTCCTTATCGCACTGTGAATCCATCTGGACGAGTTCGATATTGTCGGCGCCCAGCTGCTTCTTGGCGAGCTGGATGCCCTTGGTGGTGCCGTAGCCCATACTGCTGGCGCTACCGGTGAAATCCATCAGGACGCCGATTTTGACGGGTGGCGCCGGAGGTGTGGCCTGACTCTGCAAGTATTGGTAGCCGAAGTAACCGGCGCCGGCGAGGATGAGAACGATCAGCGCGATACCAGCGACGAGGAGGCCGCGGGTGCTCTTTTTGGGTGCGGTCGGTAGCGGCAGTGCGGCGGAGGGTAGGACGCCCGGCGCGACGACGGCCCCAGGTGTGGGCGGAGGCGGTGCGGGTTGAGAGGCTTCTGGCGGAGGCGGTGTGACTGCGGGTGCCGGTGCCGGCCCGGGACTAGCCGCGTCTGAGGGTGTTTGATCCATATTTCTTATGCTTAATACACTCATGTTCCCGGCTTCGTCAAGCGATGTCAAGGCGAGCCTAGGTGAGGTTGAACGAGCGCGCCATGATATCGCGGAGGCGGACGAAGACCGTCTTGGCCTCCTGTAGCTTGAGCAGCCAGCAAGGGATCAGGTAGCTGGCGGCGGCCACGATGGAGATTAGCAGGAATTTCGGCGCCAACACGGCGAAACCGACGTCACCGGCATAGAGCGGCACGACCACGTGGATGGTGAGGTAGACGCTGGAGGCCATAATGGCACCGGCCACCAGCATGGGCAGCAGCCCCTGGAGGATGGCTTTGCCGCCAAAGTTTCCGTAACGCCGGCGCAGCAACAGCATCAGCGCCAGCGTTTGGAGACCCGCTACCAATGACGCGCTCATGGCGAGACCGACCACGCCGTAATATTCGGCCAGAATAATACTGACCACGACGTTGACGGGAATGCTGATCAAGCTCAGGTAGAGCACAGTCTTGGTGTCTTGCATGGCGTAAAAGACGCGCGACACGAGCATGAAGAGGCTGATAAATACGATCGTCCCGGCGAACCAGCCCAGCGTGTTGGCGATCTCGGCATCACCGCGCCCAAGTAGTAAGCGCACGATGTAACCGCGGGCAACAAAGGCAAACAGCGCCGATGGAATTGCCAGGAAGAGGATGA
>JAQZBT010000070.1 GCA_029237755.1 Candidatus Saccharimonadota bacterium | reverse complement strand
AGTATACCGGCATAGAACCAAAGTATTCCATCCAGGCCCATTGGTATTCCAGACGCCATGAAACATATCGCGGCAAGCCCGATCACCCAGAGTGAAACGATGAATAAGTCACTTTTTGGTGCATGTACGACAGGCTTTTTGTCCTTAACGGTAAGCATGTGATAAACCGGAACAAAAGCATTGGAGACAGTAGTTTTATTAGCATGAGCTAGGTATACCGATAGGCTGCTACCGCAACAGTCTAGAGGCCAATAATAACAGATGTAAGCTTCTGCCGCTTTTTGTTTTCATTGTTACCTTCATCATAAACAAACCCCCTGTAGAAATACAGAGGGTATAGTGACTATCTGGTTGCGGGGGCAGGACTCGAACCTGCGACCTTGTGGTTATGAGCCACACGAGCTGCCGCTGCTCCACCCCGCGTCATATGATTAGTTAACTCGGGATATTGTAGACCTTACAGAGAGGAATGTCAATGAAGTCAGGCGCAGGGCTGTGTGGTGCATAATTTGTCATATATGAGATTGTAGGATGACTGTGAAACGGCCGGTTTCACAATTTGTACTCACCCGGTTGTCGAGCCCATGCATGTCAAAAATATTTTACATGCTCGTATCTGTTGGCGATGTAAAATATTCTTTACATGCATGAAGTGCGCAAGAGAAGAAGCCGAAAGTGCCGTCCGGCGGTAAAGTATGCATTACCGTCAATATCATTCGTGATATAGACTACAGATAAGCAGTGCCAGCCCGGAGCCGAGCATCAGCCGGCCGCCCCTCACACGCCCGCACTGTCCACCGGTGTCCGTCTGCTTTCCTGCTCTATCTTTTTGTTGCATAAATACTTTATTTCTTCAGGTAAAGATGTTATTATTCTGCGGACTTGCTTGCAGATGCACAGTCCCGGCAGCCAGCCGGTAGTTTTGACCCTGACCCAGTCAGGCCTTAACAGACCAACCTACGCTCCGTAGAAAGGCAAACCCGTGACAACCACGACAGTACGGCAGGCGCCATCGCCTCGCTCGTTGCTGATCTCGATCGGCAAGCTGGCGCTAGCCATCGTAGTATTACTGCTCGCGCTAGCGGGCGTCGCCACGGCCCAACCGCCCGCCACGACCGACCCGGCTCCGGCCGAGCCGACCAGTGAAGTCGAGGGCCCGGAGGCACCCGGCGCACCGACGGTCCCGCCCGCAGGGCAGGCCATCATGATCATCACGTCCAAGGACACCGTCTACCCGGGAGGGGCTGAGCCCAACCCGTTCGAGACGGCCATGTCCGGGACAACGCCCGAGAAGCCCATCAACCTGCACTTCACGACGCTGTGCACCGCCAACGCCAACAGCCGCGTCGGCAATAGCGTCATCTGGAGCAGCGCGCAGCACTGCATCGCCAAGGAGACGCACACCAGCATGCTGGAGGCCGACTACCGGGCGCAGATGCGTCAGCGTCAAAAGGAAGAAGGCGGAAACGCAGCCGTGCCTGCTGAAGTACCGCCATGGGTGGTGCCGACGCAGGAGGAACTGCCGGAGATCGACCCCAAGATTACGATCCAGCTGTTCCAGCCGTTGCGCGTCCCTGGACGGTACATCGAGGTCCCGACCGACGTGACACCTGTCAACGCACGGGAGCTGGGCTACGGCAACGACACGCTGGTGCTCAAGCTCAACCTGCTGGACCCGAACGTCAATGTTCCGATCATCACGGTCGCCGACACCGCCCCCGGTCCCGAGACCGAGGTGCTGGCCGTCGGCTACTCCGGTTCGACCATGCCCGCGGAACTGTCCGAGTACATGTTCCCAGAGCAGCGGGAGGACAAGAAGACCCTGGCGGACTTCCTGCGCGACAACACCACCATCTCGCCGACCGTCACTGACGGCATCGTCAGTGGGACCGAAGGATCCGTCGACGGACCCGCAGGTGTCGAGAACGCCGGAGTCACGAAGACGAACGCCGACATGACCGGCGGGATGTCCGGTGGCCTCCTGGTCGCCAAGTCCGGCCCCCAGAAGGGCAAGCAGATCGGCATCGTCCGAGGCGGCTTCGGCGGCGGTGGCGGCAACTTCAACTACGTCAGCAGCGACCTCGATCTGCTCCGGCAGGACCTGATCGCCGCTGGCGCCATCATCCCGCTGTCCGACGCGGAGAAGGCCCAGGAGAAGGAGCGCTTCATGCAGTTGATGAAGGACAACTTCCCTGAGCTGGCCGAAGAGAACGCGTCTTCCAACGGGGGCAGCAGCTGGTTCTCCCAGCAGAGCGTGAACAACGGCACGCTCGCCGCATTGGGACTGTTCATCGCAGTCGCACTCGGCACGCTTGCCTACCTCGCGTTCAACCGTCGTGGCAACACCTACCGTGACGAGACCACGCATCAGGACACCGCCGGCGTCACCACCCCACGGGAGGAGCACGACGACAGCCTGCCGCCAGCTCAGGCGTACGCGTCCGAACAGGAGGCCATCCATACGGGCGCACACACCGGCCCGCCGACCGACCGGCCCGACACCCCGACAACCCAGTCCGCACCAGCGGCACCCGGGGTCGTCGACCGGCTGTTCCATCGCCGGCCGCCCGGACACGAACCCGCGTAGGAGACATCTGCAGTAAGTAAGTAGTGCCTGGCACTGCGCGTCCGGTTACCCCCGGACCAGGCAGGTGGGCGTTCGCTCATGTTGACCACGGCGACCCCGTGACCACATGAGACGAAACGTCCACCTGCACTTACCGGAAGTTATGACCATTCAGGTCGTAGCTTGCGGCAAGTCCTACGATTCGACTTCGAACGGCCGGTGCAGGAAGAAGCCGATCCAGGCTTCGAAATTGCGCTGGTAGGCCGGCTGCTCGATCTTGGCCGGTATCTTAGACGACGAGTCGCCGGCGGTATCATTGGCGACGTATTTTTCGGCTACCTCCTTGGGCACGATGAGCTGCGTCTCGCCCGGCGCGCCGAGCCCGAAGTCCTGGCGGGCCTGCAGTTCGAGGTACTGGTCGGTCTGGAAATACTGGTTCTGCAGCTTGAGGTTGCGGTTGGCTAGCTCCTGGACGGCGATTTCCTGCTCCAGCCGCGAGATCTGCTGCTGCAGTTCGTAATTGGTCTGGATGACCTTGGCGCCGCTCCAGGTGACCATCAGCGCCACCGCCAGGAACAGCACCAGGCCGATGGCCCGCACATCACGGAACTGACCGAGTAGGTTGACGAACGGGCCCATCACCGGGTGAGTGCGGACTTTGTCGTACATATTATTATCTTGTGTTTGCTGGTCTTGAGGCATCGGTTATTACCATAAGGGTCACTCCGTATTATATACGCTCTCTGTTATCGATTCTAAAATCTGCTATAATCCTCCCTGTTACGCCACGCTGACATTGGATATCTGAGATCGGATATATCAATGGGGGTATAGCTCAGTGGTTAGAGCAGTCGGCTCATAACCGATTGGTCGCTGGTTCAAGTCCAGCTACCCCCACCATTACGCATTTCTGTCTCTATAACTTGCGATCTTCGGCCGTCCGTATCGTCCGATCGATGCCGCCAGCTATATCATTAGCCGTTTGATTGATTACTATAGCATTGGCGTACGAAGTCTCCAGAAGCGTGCTGGCCACACCGATCAGTCCCCCCAGGGATTCGTCGGTTGATTGCTCGCGGGTGTGGGCAAGGCCGGCAAGCCGGCGGATATCCACCACTAGCTGCCGGGCACGGGCCCATAAGGCCCGGGCATCGTCATGTTGGTTGGTATGGAATTCGGCTTCCTCACGCGCTAATTCTATCGCCCGCTCCAAGCTACGCGTACTCAGACCAAGGGAGACTGCCAGGGCACCGACCGGATCGCTGATAATACGGCTTATCGCCTCCCTGTCGCGCGTGGCATCCGGCACCGGATCCTGATTAGCGCTACCCCTGACCGCTTCCCCGTACAGTCCGATGGCTTCATCTGCCGCCTCCGCGGCCCTGAATGCGGCCCCGGCCAAACCGTTTGCTACCTCACTGGCAACACCAGTTTGACTCCGGGCGCTGTCCAAAGCCGCGACGACGCTGGCAGCCGCATGGCCGCCGTCGCTGGACCTGGTGTCTACCAGCTGGAATGCCTGGCCTGCCGCCTCCTCGATTTCGTCTGCCAACGCGTCGAGCGTAGCAGCCACGTCACCGACGACTTGGCTGGAAAATTCCGCCTCCTGCCGGGCCACATCGTCAACCCTGCGCAGTGCCCCATTGATCTCCGCCCCCGCCGAGTCGGCCTGCTCAGCCGCGATCCGTATGTCACCCTGGGCAAACGAACTCTGTTCGATACCCAGATCCAGTTGCTGATTGACCTCTCCGAAATTCGCCATTAATCTTTACCTGATTATTGTTGTAAGGTGAAATTTATTATAATATAGTACCGCTTTTGACGTCAGATTTCATGACGCCCCAAGAGTTCATTCGTGTCACCAATGTCACCGTCCACCTGGGGAGTTGTCCGGTACGATTCCGGTCACCGGACAACTTCCCCTCCCCTCTCATCCCTCTGCTTGCCAAACCATTTGCAAAAGCTTACATTATTTAACATTCAGGGAAGTAGCTCAGTTGGCCACAGCCGCAGGCTGTAAGATCAGAGTTAGCGCCAGCGCTCTAGCCAACCGGCGCTTAACATACGGGGAAGTAGCTCAGTTGGCTAGAGCGCGGCATTCGCATTGCCGAGGTCGTGGGTTCGACTCCCATCTTCTCCACCATTATCCCTATCACGCCAACAATTCCCTGCATCACCCAGACAACCCCTCCGGATACCCCTCCGCCATGGCTCAAGACACACCCCGCACCCCAGCAGACCGTGTACTTG
>JAQZBT010000069.1 GCA_029237755.1 Candidatus Saccharimonadota bacterium | reverse complement strand
TATGACCGCATCGCCTTTGATTTCCGGCACGACCGCGCCCCCGGCTATACCATCGGCTACGTCAACCAGGCCATCCGTGACGGTTCCGGCGAACCGGTCTCACTCACGGGCAGCAATGTGCTTCAAATCATCTTCACTCCCGCCGACGCCCACACTGCCGAGGGCACCCGCACGACGGATGCGCCCACCAATCCACGCACCACCGGCTATCCCGGCCTGCAGTCATACGTCATGACCGGCGACTTCGAGGCCCACGTCACCTTCGCCCTCGGCGTCTCCAGCCGCAACGGTTACCAGATCCGCCAATTCCAAAACGGCGACAAGTGGACCGTCTACGTCGATATTCGGCACTAGCTTACTCCTCGCTTCGCAGGGACCCTACCCTAAGGCGCTCGTCGCAACTAGTGCCTTCGTACTAACAGCGGTATTCATCAGGTGCGAAGCAGACCGCATACACTTAGGTCCATGAGCACCTGATAGAATACAAACATGGATTTATCCCGCGTCGAAGACGTCCGCACTGCCATGAAACTGGCAGGCATCAAACCCAACAAGGCCCTCGGTCAGCACTTCCTCGTCGACCGCAACAGCCTTGAAGCAATCATGGACGCCGCCGACGTCACTCCGGCCGACACAGTCCTCGAAATCGGACCGGGCCTCGGCACGATGACGCGCCCGCTGGCCGACTACGGCTCCACCGTCGTAGCGGTCGAAACCGACCACACATTGGTCGAACTCCTCCGCCGCGATGCGCCAACCAACCTCACCGTCGTCGAGCAAGACATTCTCAAATTCGACCTCACCTCGCTGCCCGCCGGCTATAAGGTCATCGCCAACATTCCCTACTACCTCACCTCCAAGATCTTCCGCCTCCTGATCGAAAGCCCCAACCCGCCTTCGGTCATGTCCATGCTCATCCAAAAAGAGGTCGCCGAGCGTATCTGCGCCGTCCCCGGCAAACTCTCCATCCTCGCGCTCTCGATTCAGTACTACGGCAAGCCCGAGATCGAAACTATCGTGGAGCGCCACAAATTCTGGCCGGCGCCCGATGTCGACTCGGCTGTCCTGCGTGTCGACGTCACCGGCCCCAAGTTTGACGCCGACCCCCACCAGCTCTTCCGTCTCATCAAAGCCGGCTTCGGCGAGAAGCGCAAACAGCTCAAAAACTCCCTCTCCGGCGGCCTCAACCTGAGCCCTGAGCTGGCCACCGACGTCTTGAAATCTGCCCGCCTGCAGCCCACCGCCCGAGCCCAGGAGTTGGATATCAACCAATGGGAACGCCTCTACCGCGTTGCCACCAAAAAAGGAGTCCTGTGAAAGTCATCGCCCATATGCTTGCCTTCATGGCAGCTATCGCCCTTACGACCGGTATTATCACCTTCGTCGCGAACCGCACCGTCTGGAACGTCGAGTATATGGAAAAGACCGCCGCAGACACACAACTCTACGAGTCCATAGCCGCTGGCCTGCCCGACCTGGTTGCGGCCGGTTCCGAAAACCCTGCCGAGACCAAGAAGCTCATCTCGTCCGCCGTCACGCCTCAACTGCTGCAGCAGCAGATCGAGACCCTCGTGCCGCAATTCGTCAGTCACTACCGCGAAGGCGGCCCCGTACCGACCCTCGACCTTACTCCCTTCGCCGCCCAACTCCAGACCGCCGGCGTCGCCATTCCGCCCGACGTCCAGGCCCAGCTCGCAACTCCCAAGACCCTTGCTTTTTCCGCCGGCGAAGCTGACGCTACCATCGCCAAGGCCGGCCAGGGCGCCAAGACGATTGACTGGGCCTCGTGGGTAGCTGCCGCTGTACTACTTGTGCTCATTGGCGTGATCGCGGGCTCCGGACGCTTCCTGGTCCTTGCCACCGTCGGCTACATGGGCGGCATCCTCACCGGCATCCTCGGGTTCCTGGTGCTCTTCGCCCCCGGTATCATCTTCGCCGCGCTCAAAGATTCTCCAGCCAAGGCACTGGAACCGGGCCTGCTCGAATTTGCCAAAGCCGTCGCCTCAGGTATCTCCAACCAACTCTTCATCGCGGCCGGCATTCTCGGCGCCGCTGCCATTGTGCTGACTATTCTGCACGCCTTCCTGGTCGCCAAATCCAAGCTCATCAAGCCCAAGCCCAAACCGGCCAAACCCGCACTCCCCGCGAAGTCTTAAGCGCGACTTGCGCTCAGCCCAATTTCAGCGGAACATAAGCTTAATAAACAAGGCCTCATCATAGACCATGCAAGATTATTCAACCAACCCCGCCCTCTTTAACGAATCCGCAGCCAACACGTTCTTTAGCCCCGTGTTCTTCCTGGTTGGAGCCGTATTCATCGTCCTGATCTTCGTCGCCCTCTGGAAGATCTTCACCAAGGCCGGCCAGCCGGGCTGGGCCGCCCTGATTCCGATCTACAACACCTACGTCCTGCTCACCATCGTCGGCCGCCCCGCCTGGTGGCTGGTCGCGATGATTGTCCTAGGGTTCATTCCTGTCCTCAACCTTCTAACCCTGGTTTTCGCGGTCATCCTCAGCATCGACCTGGCAAAATCCTTCGGCAAGAGCCCGGTCTTCGGAATCGTGGCGCTATTGATCTTCTCCGTCGTCGGATACTTCATCCTGGCCTTCGGTCCCGCCAAGTACACCGGCCCGTCCGTGAAGGCCTCGGTCCCCGCCAAGCCTGCGCCCAGCGCCTAACTTCAGCTAGCCCAAACCGAAAATGGTCGCCCTTAGGGACGACCATTTTAGTAACATATGGTACGATTGCCAGGTTAAATAAGCTCACCAATGGCCAAATTCTACGTCACCACCTCTATCGCCTATACCAACGCCGTACCTCACATCGGGTACGCGATGGAGCTTATTCAGGGTGACGTGTTGGCCCGGTACAACCGCCAGCAGGGCAATGAGGTCTGGTACCTCACCGGCACGGACGAGCATGGCACCAAAAACAAGCAGGCCGCCGAGGCCGCCGGCAAAGAGCCGCAGGCCTACGTCGACGAGATGAGCGAGCACTTCAAGAAGCTCGCCGTCACCCTCGACGTCGCCACCGACCAGTTCATCCGCACTTCCGACCCCAACCACAAAAAAGCCTGCCAGGCCTTATGGAAAGCTTGCGAGAAGGATATCTACAAGGCCGACTACGAGGGCTGGTACTGCGTCGGCTGCGAACAGTTCTACACCGAGATCGAGCTGCCCGACCATATCTGCCCCATCCACAAGAAGCCGTTGGACAAGATTAAGGAGCAGAACTACTTCTTCAAGCTCTCGGCCTACACCGCTCAGATCAAAGAGCTCATCCAATCCGACCAACTCCTCATCCGCCCCCAGACCCGCAAAAACGAGATCATGGCTCTGCTCGAACGTGGCCTCGAAGACGTCTCCATCAGCCGTGACAAGAAGCAGCTCACCTGGGGTGTGCCGGTCCCCGGCGACGAGGACCAGGTCATGTATGTCTGGTTCGACGCCCTGCCCAACTACATCACCGCTGTCGGTTACCCGGACGGCAGCAAATTCCAGAAGTACTGGCCCGCCGACCTGCACATCATCGGCAAGGACATCCTGCGCTTCCACGCCGCGCTCTGGCCGGCCATGCTCCTCTCTGCCGGCCTCTCGCTGCCCAAGTCACTCTACGTCCACGGCTTCATCTCATCAGAGGGCCACAAGATGTCCAAGTCTCTCGGCAACGTCGTCGCGCCTGGGGACGTCATCGACAAGTACGGCGTCGACGCCCTGCGCTACTATCTGCTGCGCGAAATCCCCTCCGACGGCGACGGCGACTTCTCCTGGGCCCGCATGGAATCCGTCTACAACGCCGACCTCGCCAACGACCTGGGCAACCTCGTCCAGCGCGTGCAGGTGATGTTCACCAAGTACTTCGACCGTGTCATCGGCGACCTGCCGCCCCACTCGCACGACATCCGCCCCTACCAGGAAGCTATGACCGCATTGCGCTTCGACAAGGCATTAGCTGAAGTCTGGCTCCTAATCCGTGGCCTCAACCAGTTCCTCGAAGAAGAGAAGCCGTGGGAGCTGGCCAAGGGCGACAAGGACCACCTCTCCGAAGTTCTGCACCACGCCGTCTCCGACCTCGTCCAGATCGCCACACTACTCATGCCGTTCATGCCCAAGACCGCCGAAAAGATCGCCCAGACCTTCAGCGGGGGAGTAGCCCGCGCCGAAGTTGGCCTGCTGTTCCCGAAGCATGAGGCCAAGACCGAGGCCAAATGACCGCGCCCGTCCCTGAAGTTGGCGTTGGTCTGGTTGTCTTCAAAGGCAATCAGATTCTGCTTGGCCGGCGCCGCGGCGGCGATGATGATGGCGCGTACGGTTCTCAGGGCGGACACCTCGAACATCTGGAGCTCTTCGAAGACGCCGTTTTACGCGAGTTGGCCGAGGAGGCCGGCCCCGACCTCAAGGTTAAGAACCTACGCTTCCAGTGCATCTTCAACCTGACCAAATACGCCCCCAAGCACTACGTCGGCATTAGCATGACGGCCGAGTGGGAGTCCGGCGAGCCGCAGCTCACGGAACCGGACAAATTCTACGATTGGGGTTGGTACGACCTCGATAATCTGCCCTCGCCACTCTATGAGCCGGTCGCGCTACACTTGGCTTCTATGAAATCCGACAAAGTTTATATCGAGGTGGCCAAATGATCCGTCCCGTCGGCGCTTCCGACCTCCCAGCACTGGCCGACGTTGCCCAGCGCACCTACGCCGACTCCTTCGGCGATACTTACACACCGGAAGAGCTGGTCAAGGAGCTGGAGCAGAACCGTTCTGAGGCCTACTTCCGGAAGGCGCTGGAGCAGGGCGATGTAATCCTCGTGGCTGAATTGAAAGGGCAGATTGTCGGCTTCACC